>CAZBCB010000108.1:0-8646 GCA_964489905.1 uncultured Bacteroidales bacterium | reverse complement strand
TATTGGCCTGAATATGCAACGTGACGTATTATATAATAATATCAATAAAAGGGTTGAACAGATGGTCAGCCATGGTCTTATTGACGAAGCCAAAAGGTTATTGCCATTCAGAAACCTGAACGCCCTGAATACAGTTGGTTATAAAGAAATGTTTGATTATCTCGAAGGTAAAACAAGTCTTGATGAAGCTATCGATCTTATCAAACGTCATACCCGTCAATATGCCAGACGTCAGCTTACATGGTTCAGAAAAAACAACCAGATGAAATGGTTTGAACCTCATGAAAAAGACGCAATCATCAGTTATATTATTGAATTTCAAAAAAGAGAAAAACAAAAATTGTCAACCATATAACCAGGGACGGATATTGGTTGAAAATGACTCACTACCTGCTGACAGACAATTTCTAATTACTGATTTTCCCTGCATGAAAAAACCATCCCCTTGGGGGATAAAATCTTTTGAATTGTCATAAAAATTGAAAATGCTTTACAATTTTATGATAAATTTGATATAATATTCTGGCTATGCTTATCAAAAGGTTTATATCATTAATCTCAAATTTGGCCATTTTTTCATTTGGTTTTTCCCAATTTATTCTTAGTCAGCAAATCGAGTGTATGTCAAGCAAGGCATACTTTAATCTGGGAAGTACAACAGTGCATAAAATTTTTGGCCATGATGCCGATCACTACTATGTCCTTAAATTTTCCGGCAATCAATATCATCTTGAAAAACTTGACAGAAACCTAAATTTGCTTCTGACAAAACCTGTTAAACTTTTTGAAGGCCTGAAAACCTATGACCTTGAAACAGTTTTTCATTTTCATGATGAGCTATATATTATTGTGTCACGCAGAAAATTTTCGGAAACCGTATTATATTACCAGAAGATCAATAAAGACAATCTTACGCCAGCTACTGACTTCATTGAAATTACCACCGTGCATTTTATAAAAGGCAACTGGCCCGACTTTTACTTTGCACTGTCAAGAAATGAAACCAAATTGCTTGTGGTGTCACTAATTAAACTCAACTGGTCAAAAGTGCAATACAATGAATATTTTGTTTTTGGCAAAGGAATGGAAATGGAATGGACAAGAAAGGATTTTTATGAGTTTACCGGGCAAGGTCCAAGAGAAAACAATTATGTAGTTGACGAACAAGGAAATGTTTCTGTATTAAGCCTTATTAAAAGGGAATCCATTCTGTCGCTTTTTCAGGACATGAAAAACAGCTATATTATTTACCGCTACACCCAAAATGGAAAAATTTTCAGGGAATATCCCCTTACGCTGATGAACCGTTATATCAGAGGGGTAAAGATAATTGGCGGGGCAAACGGCGAGTTAATTTGTGCAGGGCTTTATTCCGAGCTTTTCAGAGCAGGTGTTGGTGGTACATTCTTTTTTAAAATTGATCCCGAAAATGGTCATATCTTCAATAATCAGACTCATGCATTCAGTGATGACCTTATTGTAAGGCTCATGGAAACACGTGAGCCCATTATGAATGAAAGTGAGCTGATGAAATACAGATTAAATGACCTTGTGCTTAGAAATAACAGAAGCATTATTCTTATTGCCGAACAGCTTTTTGAACAAAGTTATAATACCTATAATAATCTGATTGTTGTATGTTTTGATTCAACCGGACAGGTTGACTGGAGTCAGGTTGTAATTAAACGGCAGGATTTTGATATCCGCTACCTTGTTCAACAAAAACAGGATCTTGCAAGCTATCGCGATATAGTTAAAGAAACCGGTACTTTGAACGAGTATGTTGAAAATTATTGTTCTTATGCGCTTATTGCCCCTATTGATGGTAATGATATTACGATTGTTTACAATGAAAACATTCATAATATTGACGCAGACAAAAAACAGAAAAGTTTCAGTCATCCCCGGAAGTCATACATTGCAGCCGTACATATCGATGAATATGGCAATTTGAGCCACTATAATGTAATAAAATGGAAAAGGAAATTATTATATCCCGAACCCATGCGTTATTATGATACGCTTGGGAATACAATCATTATTCCGGCCTTTAAGGGAAGGAAATATAACTATTATAAGATCACAGCCAATTTTTAGATAAAATTTAACCCAAGGATGATGAATTTATGAATTCATCGTCTTTGGGTTTATTGGATTAAGAAAAATAATAGATGCATCGATATGAAACCTAATTTTATCATTCGTGTTTACGGATTGATTATTAATGAAAAAAAACAGGTATTGCTTTCGGATGAATATATGATGAATCAGAAAATGACCAAGTTTCCGGGCGGCGGATTGCAATTTGGTGAAGGTCCTGCTGATTGCATCAGGAGGGAAGCTTTAGAAGAATTTGGCCAGGAAATTGAGGTTATTGAACATTTTTACACAACTCATTTTTTTCAGAAAGCCTTTTTCTATGAAAATCATCAGTTAATCAGCATTTACTACAAAATACGTTTTATTGAGCCCATTAAGTTTGTAATTTCGGAAAAACCATTTGATTTTGCTGAAATGACCAACGGAAGCCAGTCATTCCGCTGGGCTGGCATATCAGACCTGAGTGAAGAGGAGATGACATTTCCCATAGATAAGTATGTGGTTAATTTATTAAAAACGAAAAGCCCATAAAAATCTTACAAGCCTTAAAAGTCACAAGTTTTTTAAAATCGCAAAAAAATTCGTTCATTTGCAACACAGATAAGTAATTATGCAGGCAGTTATATTAGCAGGTGGTAAAGGCGCTCGCCTGAGTGAATATACAAAAGATATTCCAAAACCTATGTTAAGTATAGGTGAAAAACCTTTACTGCAACACCAGATAGAACTGCTAAAAAAAAATAACATAACAGACGTTATAATTCTGGTGAATTATCTGAAAGACTCCATTATTAATTATTTTAGTCACGGTGAAAAATTTGGTCTTTCCATCTCATACTTTGAAGAAACAGAACCTTTAGGTACAGCCGGAGGAATAAGAGAAATAGAAAATCTGCTTGAAAATGATTTTCTGGTTTTATATGGAGATGTGATGATAAATATGGATTTCCGGCGATTAATTGCCTTTCACCATCAAAAGAAAAGTCAGTGCACACTTGTGTTGCATCCGAATAATCATCCCTTTGACAGTGATCTGGTGGAAATAAATGACAACAAAGAAATTGTTGCATTTCATCCCAAGCCACATCCCGAAGGTTTTTTATATCATAACCTTGTCAGTGCAGGTGTATATGTTTTTTCCAAAGAAATAACAAAATATATTGAAAAGGGGAAAAAAGCCGATTTTGGACGTCAGATATTCCCTGTTATTTACAGTAAAATACGCATGTTTGGATATAATACCGCTGAATATCTGAAAGATATGGGAACTCCCGTGCGGTATGAGGAAGTGAAAAAAGACTGGTCTTCAGGTAAAATAATTAATGCCGGTTATGACCAAAAAAAGGTTGCTTTTTTCCTTGACAGGGATGGTGTACTTAATGTTGAAAAAAATTTCATAAGTCGTCCTGAAGAGCTTGAGATATATGACTTTACTCCTGAAGCAATCGGGCGGATTAACAAGGCGGGGTTCCTGTCAGTGGTTGTTACCAACCAGTCGGCTGTTGCACGAAATCTCTGTACGATCGCCGAACTTGAAACCATACATAAAAAACTTGAGACCGAACTTGGAGATAAAGGTGTATGGCTCGATGCCATTTATTACTGCCCGCACCACCCTGATAAAGGGTATCCTGAAGAGAATCCTGAATATAAAATCGACTGTGAATGCAGGAAACCTAAAACAGGCATGTTTGTCAGGGCAGCAAATGAGTTTAATATTGACCTCAGGGAATCATATATGATTGGTGATTCGGAAAGAGATATAATTGCCGGAAAAAATGCCGGCTGCACAACCGTAGGAGTAAGAACAGGATATGGAATAAAGAAAACAACGGTTATGCCTGATTATTTTTTCGAAAACCTCAAAGAAGCGGTTGATTTCATAATTGATGAACCATACAAAAATGTTTTCACGCATATCCTTGATAAATACCGGTCATCCGGTAAAAAACCCTTTATTATTTCAGTAGCCGGTAACGCCCGCTCGGGTAAAAGCACTTTTTCGTCCTATCTTTCACTGAAATTCACAGCCAGTAATCTAAAACCGTTGAAAGTAGAACTTGATCAATGGATATTGCCTGAAAACATGCGCGCCGGATGCCGTAATGTTTATGACCGTTTTCAGCTTGATAAAATAGTTGCTGATATAAGCAAACTCATAAACGGAGAAACAATTTACCTCTCAGGTTATTCTAACCATCCTCAAAGAGAATCACTACCTGTTACATATGCAGTTAATGATTGCGATATACTTATTATTGAAGGCATAGTTGCTTTAAGCAATGTATTTCTGCGTGAGATAGCTGACTTTAAAATATTTATGGAGATACCCGCTGAAATATTTTATCAGCGTTTTGTGCAATATTACAGGTGGAGGGGCAAATCAGAACAGGAAGCGAAAGCACTGTTAGAAAAAAGAAAAACAGATGAGTATCAATTAATAGAAAAAGAAAGTAAATTTGCTGATCTTGTGATTAATACATTTAGCTCATGATCATTACCCGTACACCTTTCCGAATCAGCTTTGTTGGCGGGGGATCGGATATGGAAACATTTTATGCGCGGCATCAGGGGGCTGTGCTTTCAACCACCATCAACAAATATATGTATATTTCAACGCATAAATTCTTTTTCCCTGATCAGATCAGAGTTAAATATTCCCAGACAGAAACAGTTAACAAACTTGATGAGTTAAAGCACCCGATATTACGTGAAGCCATGATGATGACCGGTATTAACGGAGGAATTGAAATAAGTTCAATTGCCGATATACCAGCTGGCACGGGCATGGGGTCTTCATCATCTTTTACGGTAGGCCTTTTGCATAATCTTTATGCAGTCAAACGGCAATATGTTTCACATGAAACGCTGGCCCGCCAGGCCTGTGAAATTGAAATAGAACGACTTGGTGAACCTATTGGTAAACAAGATCAGTATGCTGCTGCTTTCGGAGGGCTGAATATTATCTATTTCAATCCTGATGGCAGCGTGCGGGTTGAACCACTATACATTAAAAATGAAATATATGACCAGCTACAGCGCAATCTTATTATGTTTTATATAGGCAATCAGCGAAAAGCTTCACATATTCTGGCAGAGCAAAAAAGAAATGCTTCTCAGGAAGAAAAATTTAACACACTGAAAGCAATGGTTTCGTTGGTTACAGATATGCGTGCAAGCCTGTATAATGGGGAACTGGAAGATGTCGGAAAAATCTTGCACGAAAACTGGATGCTGAAACAGAAACTTGCTTCACAGATTACTAATCCTGAAATTGACGAAATATACAAATCCGCACTAAAGAAAGGTGCAACGGGTGGTAAATTGCTTGGCGCCGGAGGCGGAGGTTTTATGTTGTTTTATTGCAAGGAAGAAAAACAGCAACTATTAATTGATCATTTCAAATCATTGCGGAAATTTGATTTTTCTTTTGAACGTGAGGGTTCAAAACTAATTTATTATGCCGATGAAGAATTCTGAATTTAAATCCTATTTTTCCCGTTTGTCGGAAACTCTTAAAGAACTCCGTACAGAGCCTCTTGAGCAACTCACTGACATGCTGCTCGATGCCCGCGATAATGGCCGTACCGTTTTTATTTTCGGCAACGGTGGCAGTGCTTCAACAGCTTCACATGTAACCGGCGATTTTCTTAAAGGCATATCCTATGAACTTGATAAACGCTTCATGGTAATGTGCCTGAGCGATAATATTTCAGCACTGACAGCCATATCAAATGATCTGGGATATGAAGATGTTTTTATTGAACAATTGAAAGTTTTTCTCAAAAAAGATGACCTTGTAATAGGCATTTCAGGAAGCGGAAACTCAGTTAACGTTGTTAAAGCAATGGAATTTGCAGTTAAAAACGGAGCTAAAACGGTAGCCATGTGTGGATTTAAAGGCGGAAAAATCAAAGACCTTGCAGATGTGGTGATTCATGTACCTATCAGCGATATGGAAATTACTGAAGACATTCATATTATTATATTTCATGCCATAAAACAACTTTTAATAAAAAAATTAAAAGGCGAAAACTATTCGATGGGTAGTGCTTATGATAACAGGGTGAAGTAAAGGTACCATTTTGTATACTCCTATTGGCACATTATAATTTTTCAGGAGTAATTTTGAACAAAACGATTAAATGGCACGAAAGATAGACATAAATAATATTGATACCTATTACTTTTCGGATACCTCATTTAATCTGCTCATGCAGAAACGGATCAGAAAGGTATTGGTAATATGCAGCAGTTATGACTTCTTTATGCTCGAAGAAGACGGACGCATAGATGAGCATATTTTTAATGAGTATGTATCGCTTAATCTGCGCTATCCACCTGTTTTCATACATGCTGATTCAGCAAAAAAAGCTTTCGGTTTACTTGAAAATGAACAGTTTGACCTTATTATCGAAATGCTCAGCATTGGTGACTTTGATTCTTTTGAACTGGCCAAGCAACTGAAAAGTAATTATCCATCAATTCCTATTGTCATTTTAACTCATTTTTCCCGTGAAGTATCGTTGAAACTTGAAAATGAAGATCTCAGTGCTATCGACTATGTTTTTTGCTGGCTTGGCAATGCCGATCTGTTACTGGCAATCATAAAACTGATTGAAGACAGGATGAATGCTGATTTCGACATACAACAGATAGGTGTACAGGCCATATTGCTTGTAGAAGATTCAATCAGGTATATCTCTTCATTCCTTCCTAATTTATACCGCATTGTGCTTCAGCAGTCGATGCAACTCATGAAAGAAGCACTCAACGAACATCAGAAAATGTTGCGGCGACGCGGAAGGCCTAAAATTATTCTGGCGAAGAATTATGACGAAGCCGTTGACGTTTATGAAAAATATAAAAATAATATACTTGGCATTATTTCAGATGTTAGTTTCAAAAAAACATCAGACCGCAAGGATGTAAAATTTCAGGGAGGTATTGAATTATGCAAAAAAGTAAAAGCTGATGATAAAAATATACCCTTTTTATTACAGTCATCCGATATTTCGAATAAAAAATATGCCCTTGAGCTTGGGGTTGGATTCTTGCACAAGCATTCAGAAAATCTTTCCAATGAACTGAAAGAATATATTATCGACAATTTCGGATTTGGCGATTTTGTTTTCAGACATCCGAAAACCTTTGAAAAAGTAGCAGTTGCGTCTGATCTGAAGGAATTGCAGCAGGTTATTATGCAAATTCCTGATGAAGTCCTGCTATATCATGGGCAGCATGATGACATTTCAAAATGGCTGAATGCACGGGCACTCTTTCCTATTGCAAAGATATTTAAGCCTGTGCAAAGCGAGGATTTTAAAAGTGTGGATGATCTCAGAAAGTATATTTATAAGGCTATTTCAGGCTTCCGAACAAGTAAAGCCATTGGCACAATCGCCGAGTTCGATAAACACCTTTATGATGAATGCCTGAATTTTTCACGAATCGGAAGTGGTTCGCTCGGGGGCAAAGCCCGGGGACTTGCTTTTTTTAATTCTGTAATTCAGAAAGAAAAAATTCACGAAAAGTTTAAGAATGTTATTATTACCATCCCGCGTACCGTTGTCCTGAGCACTGAAGTTTTTGAGGAATATATGGAAAACAATGGCCTGTATAAACTTGATATATCAGGCCAGACTGATGAAGAAATACTTGAAAAATTCATACAATGTCCCCTTCCTGAATATGTTCACGAAGACCTTCAGGCCATAATAACCAATGCCAGAAATCCGATTGCCGTCAGGTCTTCAAGCAAACTCGAAGATTCATTCTATCAGCCCTTTGCCGGTGTATATAACACATATATGGTACCGGTCTCACAGGATATAGACGTATCGCTACGTATGCTTGAAACTGCCATTAAAAGCGTTTTCGCATCAGTTTACTTCAAAGCAAGCAAGGCTTATGCTTTGACTACATCCAATATCATTGACGAAGAAAAAATGGGGATTATCCTCCAGGAAGTCTGCGGAAACCGGTACGACGATTATTTCTATCCCACCCTGTCAGGTGTTGCCCGCTCTATTAACTTCTATCCAATAAGTCCGGAAAAATCGTCTGACGGAATAGCAAACATAGCCTTTGGATTAGGCAAACTGGTGGTTGAGGGCGGCACTTCCCTTCGTTTTTCTCCAAGGCATCCCTCAAGGATATTACAACTTACAAATCCTGAAATAGCACTCCGGGAAACTCAGAAGTATTTTTATGCTCTCGATATGAAACCCGAAAGTTTCAGACCTTCGCCAGATGACAAAATTAATCTTGCAAGGCTGAATATTACCGATGCTGAAAATCACGGGACTTTACAATATGTATCGTCAGTTTATGACTATGAGAATAATATGATACGAGACGGTTTTGATTTGCCCGGCAAAAAAATTATCACTTTTTCCAATATCCTGCAATATAAAACATTCCCGCTTGCAGAAATTCTCGATTCTTTACTTGAAATAGGACAGCAGGCAATGAATAACCCCATTGAAATAGAGTTTGCAGCAAAACTTGATACTCCTCAAAATGAACCAAAAATTTTCAGTTTTC
>CAZBCB010000107.1:3819-8653 GCA_964489905.1 uncultured Bacteroidales bacterium | reverse complement strand
TTTTCTTATTACACACTAAAATAAAGCCATATGGATAAATGCAAATGCATTAAGCAATTTGATGACAAGGAGATATCATTTTGCGAAAACTATTTCTATGATTACGACTACATTCCAACAGTGGCTGATCATTCGGCTGCTTATCGTGTGTATAATAACATGAAATCCTTCAGAAATTTCTCTCTGGTTGAATTTAAACATTATTAAAAAATCTATTAAATACCGGCATTTTTACATATTTTTATAATGTATATCTGAATATAATCAGATATATTTGGTCTTTATTAATTCGTTGTAAAAGGCATTTTTCTGACCGACACTTACGGTTTTAATTACTTCGAAATACCTGGTTTATTATGTACTTAAATGAAATACTAATATGCAACAATCTGATCGCCGTAAATTTATTAAGAATACAACAGGCCTGATAGTTACAGGTATTATAGGCAAACCTTTATTGAGTAATGCTAATCAGCTTCGCTTTGAACAACAGTCAAAAAACGAATTAATTTTCCGTACACTCGGGCGAACAGGTATTAAAATACCTGTTGTAAGCATGGGTGTGATGAATGCCAATAATCCCAACCTGATAAAGGCTGCTTATAATGCTGGTATCAGGCACTTTGATACAGCCTGGGTATATCAGGGAGGTAATAATGAGAAAATGATCGGAAATGTTTTACAGGAACTATCGGTGAATAGGCAGGAGGTTATTATAGCCACCAAAGTATTGCTTGACCGGAATTCTCAACAATCGGGCGATGGCAATGAAAGAAAGAGAAGTTTTTTGGATCGTTTTTCTGAAAGTCTTCAGCGGTTGCAATCTGATTATATTGACATTCTTTATTATCACGATGCCTGGAATAAAGAACAAATTTTTGATCCTTATATAAAAGAAGCATTTCAGCAACTCAAGGCTGATGGTAAAATAAAAGCGGCAGGATTTTCATCTCATGTTTACTGGCCCGAAATAGTTTATGCAGCTGCTGATGATGGTTTTTATGACGTAATGCTGTTATCTTTTAATTATGCAATGAATAACGATAACCGGTCTGTTGAAGCACTTAAATATGCAGCCTCAAAAGGAACAGGGCTTATTGCCATGAAAACACAGTGTCAGCAGGCATGGTACAGACAAAATGTTCCGGCTGAAGCCCAGGCTTATTATGAAGGTAAAATTATGCATGGAGCCTTGCTGAAATGGGTGCTTTCCCATGATTTTATCACAACTGCTGTTCCGGGATTTACCACGTATGAGCAGCTTAACGAGGATATTTCGGTAGCCTATAATCTGCAGTACACCCCTGATGAAATAAAATTTCTTGAGGATCACAATATAAAAGTAGCGATGAACTCTGTATGCAGGTTTTGTGGCGAGTGTTCAGGGACATGCCCGTATGGTGTTGAAATCTCTTCTCTGATGCGGGCACACATGTATGCTGCTTCTTATGGAAATTATTATATGGCAAGAATTACGGCAGCTGGAATAAGTAAAGATAAAGGGCTTCAGCAATGCAATATCTGTCCAACATGTGTTGCATCCTGCAGGAGGAGCGTTGATATCGCAGGCAGGCTTGAAGAGCTAAAGATTATGATGGGATGAAATGATGAACTCAATTTTGGCATTAGAAATGTATAACAATGTAAATCCCGTCTGTCTGCATAAATTGGTTAATAATATTCAATTCTGTTATACATATTGAGTATTGATTGCAGTTCGCCGGATAACGCTTTTCAATCTGTTCCTATCACACCTTTTTTCTTGCTGAAAATATCAATAAGATTGGCAATATGCTCGGGCCTTCCCATCAGATATATTGCATCACCGGCCAGAAATCTTTCTTCGGGATCAGGATGTTCAATCAGATTGTCTTTTCGAAGTATTGCAATAAGGGTAACATGAAAAATTTTACGTAATTGCAGTTCAATTGCGTTTTTACCTTCAAGCAGCGAATCCTTTTCAACTTTTATTGCCGTAATTTCAAGATTAGGCAATTCATTTAAAAGTGATAAACCGGGTTTTTGATATTCTTCACGAAAAACTCCGTAATTCTCATCTCTGATTTGTGCTATAAAAGTATTGATTTTTTTCTGAGGAACAAGTAGCTTCTTTAATATACGCTCAAATATTTCAATAGCTGTTTCAAATTCTTCAGGAATAACCTGACTGGCACCGGTTTTGTATAATTCTTCAATATCATCAACAAATTTTGTTCGTACCAGTATATAGGCATGTTTATTAAGGTTTCTGATTTTTTCGACAATAGCCAGTGAAGTAATTAAGTTTCCTACCGACACAACAATTATGGCAGCCTTGTCGGTATGGGCTTTAAGCAAAATGGGCTCATTTACTGCATCGCCATATATTACCATGTCGCCTTTTTTCTGGCGCTGACGAACTGTAGCAGGGTCAAATACTACAGAAATATAAGGAAGTTTCATCAGTTTTGCCATTTTTGAAAGATTGAGTGAACGGGAATCTTTCCCGATAAACACAATGTGATTCTGCATAAGCGGAACATCAATCTGTTGTAATGGGAATATCCCTTCAACCATTTTTTCGGGCAGGGGAAGTTTTAATAAAAGATTTGCCAGCGGTCGTGAAATCTGAATTAACAATGGCGATAATGACATGGTAATTAATGCAACGGCAAGGAAGATATGAAAATAATATGAAGTGATAATTCCGTAATCAATGCCAAGCTGTGCCATAATAAATGAAAATTCTCCAACCTGACTCAGGGCAAAACCTACCATAACCGTGCCTCGGAAAGTATGTCCGAGCAAAAAAGCCGTTCCGCCGGCAATAATAGTTTTGATGACAATAACCAGTAATACAGTAATTAATATAACTGGTACATTTTGTACCACGAATTGCAGGTCGAGCATCATACCCAGTGAAACAAAAAAGAAACTGGTGAATGTATCTTTAAAAGGAATAAGATGCCCGAAAGCATTATGACTGTATCCTGATTCCGATATCATAAGACCTGCCAGAAATGCTCCGAAGGCAAGTGACATGCCCATCCCAGAAGTGAGCAAAGCAACCGACAGGCATATCAGCAAAATGCTCATCAGAAATAATTCCTGGTTTTTAGTGAGCGCAATAAGATGAAGAAGCCATGGCATGAGCCAGCGGTTACCGGCATATACGGCAACAATTATTATAGCTGCTTTTACAAGTAAAAAAATGAGTTGTGTTGACTGGCCTGTTTCCTTACCTGCCAGAAACGGAGTAATGAGTAAAAGGGGTATAAGAATAATGTCCTGAAAAATTAAAATACCCAAAACAGTTCGCCCATAATTGGATGTCAACTCAGAACGGTCCTGAAGGATTTTTAAAACCACAGCCGTACTGCTTAATGCTGTAATTAAACCAATAAAAAATGATTCGTTAAGAGGAGCATCATACTGACGGGCAAGTAACATAATAGCAAGGGTCGTGAAAGTAAGTTGCAGAAAGCCTCCTAAAAAAACTATCCTTCTAATTTTTAATAAGTGGTTGAGCGAAAATTCAATACCAATAGTAAACATAAGCATAACGACCCCGATTTGTGCCATCAGGTCAATTTCATGCGGATGTTTAATAATACCTGTCAGATGCGGGCCTGCAATAATGCCTGTAAGCATATATCCAATAAGGGTAGGTACCCTGATTTTTGTAAAAAGAAAATTTACAAAAGTGGAAAGTGCAAATATGATTACAATATCCTTTAATACAGTCGATTCCATTCAGCGCAACAAGTCTGCCAATAAAGTTAGGCAATTAAATTGAAACTTCAATTTAAAAGTTTTTACAAAAAACATTAAAAAAAATTTGGTTTATAAAATAAACTAATTTATTTTTACAACAAAAAATATTATGGAAAAAGAAAATTTAACACCATCAGAAAGCCTGGCTTTAATTACCCGTGTGATGAGTGAAGCCAGATCAAAATTTCGTGAAAACGGATTTTCGTTTATCTTTTTAGGAGTATGTATGTGCCTTGCAGGACTGGGGCAGTTTATATTACTGCAGGCTGAGTATTATAAAATAAGCTATTATCCTTATTTTATAATGCCACTGGCCGGACTGGTTGTCTATTTTTATTATGCAAGTAAAAGAAAAAAGTTGAAAGTCAGGAATATCATCGGTTCAACACTATCCTTACAAGGAATAATAATTGGCTTAAATTTACTTTTGCTGGGATTCTTTTTCTGGAAGATTTTAGGAGTAGCTCTTTTTCCTGTAATGTTTGTATTAATGGCCCTATTGTTAATGTCAGCAGGAACTCTGATCAGATATAAGGCTTTTATCATTTCAGGAGTATTGGTTAATATGATTGCCTATCTTACTATTTTTATTGACAGGGCATATCATCCGTTGATGTTAACACTGGTTGCTTTGATAGCTTTTATTATTCCCGGATTGATACTTCAATATTCAGCGAAAGAAAATCATGTATAAAGATTTGAATCCGATATTGCATTCACAACTGAGGCTTGCCATTGTTTCGTTATTAATAGCGCATGGCGATGTTGATTTCAATTATATTAAAGAAAATACCCATGCAACATCCGGCAATATAAGCGTACAGATAAAAAAACTGCAGCAGGCCGGATACGTTGAGGTTATTAAATCATTTAAAAATAATTATCAGCACACAAAGCTAAGAATAACAGATAAAGGTCTTGAAGCTTTTGAAGAATACGTTGAATCTCTTAGAAAGTATATTGACAGAGATAAGGTATAATAACATCAGCGGCCTGTGTTGTATTATGTATTACTGATAATAGTAATTTTTCAGGCGCTTCATGAACTGGTTGCGGATGTAATTGTTGATTTCATCAATGA
>CAZBCB010000107.1:0-3770 GCA_964489905.1 uncultured Bacteroidales bacterium | reverse complement strand
CTTCTGCTTCATTGGCCGTAAGTGAACTGGCATTCTTAAAAGCAATGGCTTCAATTTTATATCCATCCACACCAATAGTCATTACAGCTGCTGCATCAAATCGGTCGAAAATGACAATGGCAGGCATTTTATTGGCTGAATAATTTTTAACAGCATTCAGCACAGCGCTGCGGATATATAATATCTGCGGCTCACTCAGATAATTTGCTCCCAGCATTATTTTTACAAGGTCAATCTGGGCAAGTTTTTTATATTCATTTTTTTTCTGCAGATTTTTATATTCTTTGTCATTTGTTGATAAGAACAGGTCGATAAACTGCTGAGGAATGCTTTTTATGTCACCCAGTTCATTATTTTTCCGGCGCAACCTGAATTCTTTCCATGCTTCTTTTTGTTTTACAGGAACATAATAGTCCCACTTGCGGGTACGCAGATATGTTGGTGTTGCTGGCTTAGGTTTCCATCTGGTTTCGGGTCTTTTCATAAGGGGTGCAGTAAGGCTCAGGTAATTGGTTTCAAGTGCATATAAAAGGCAATTATTGAAATGCACCCAGCCACCTCCGACAGCACTATGCAGGGCACTCCAGAGAGTTTTATAATTAATGACCTGCGTGCCTGAATCTGTATTTTGGGCAGCAATACCATTAACATAATCTTCGCCGAGGTTTACCGGATATAAAATGTAATCGGTTTTGGCTACCAGCTTGTCTTCTTTAATATGGAACAAAGTACGTATGTCAAATGTAAATGTCGAGTCATTGGCCATTTTCAGGAAAATATCATAATCGAATGACCATTTAAATTCAGCAACAGGAGGTAATGATAAAGGCTGCTGTGCGGTTAAATAAAGCAATGGATTTAGCAGGAACAGACAGGCAGATAACCATTTCTTTTTATGCGTCAATGCGTGCATATTTAGCGTGTGTTTCAATGAATTCTCTTCGTGGCGGAACATCATCGCCCATGAGCATTGAGAAAATACGATCAGCTTCTGCAGCACTTTCAATGGTAACCTGCCTCAGCGTTCGTTTTTCAGGATTCATTGTTGTCTCCCAGAGCTGTTCGGCATTCATTTCACCCAGCCCTTTATAACGCTGCACATGCACGGTACCGTCTTTGCCTTTTCCGAGTTCTTCAACAGCCAGTTTGCGTTCTTCTTCTGTCCAGCAATATTTCTCAATTTTACCTTTTTTAACCAGATACAGAGGTGGAGTTGCAATATAAAGATGTCCTCTTGTAATCAGGTCTTCCATGTGGCGATAGAAGAATGTCATAATCAATGTGGTAATATGACTGCCATCTACATCGGCATCAGTCATAATGATCACCTTATAATAGCGGAGATTATCGAGGTTAAGGGCTTTACTGTCGTCTTCCGTTCCCACACTAACGCCAAGGGCAGTATAAATATTTCTTATTTCTTCATTTTCAAATATTTTGTGTGGCATGGCTTTTTCAACGTTCAGGATTTTGCCCCTCAGGGGTAATATGGCCTGAAAGCGCCTGTCACGACCTTGTTTGGCAGTTCCGCCTGCGGAATCACCCTCAACGAGAAAAATTTCACTTACGGTTGGGTCTTTATCGGCACAGTCGGCAAGCTTGCCCGGCAACCCTGAGCCTGACAGCACACCTTTGCGCTGAACAAGTTCACGTGCTTTGCGCGCAGCATGCCGGGCCTGGGCTGCAAGAATTACTTTCTGCACTATTGCTTTGGCGTCACGTGGATTCTCTTCGAGAAAATTGGAGAGTGCTGATGAAACGGCCTGGTCAACAAATCCCATTACTTCATTATTACCCAGCTTTGTCTTGGTCTGACCCTCAAACTGCGGCTCAGCTACCTTTACTGAAATTACAGCAGTTAATCCTTCACGGAAATCATCTCCGCTGATTTCAAATTTTAGTTTTGACAACATCCCCGATTTTTCGGCATAGGTTTTTAGCGTACGGGTAAGCCCCCTTCGGAAACCTGCAAGATGCGTACCCCCTTCAATGGTGTTAATATTATTGACGTAAGAAAATACATTCTCGGTGAAAGAGGTATTATATTGCATGGCGACTTCAACAGGAACTTCAGCTTTCGAGTTTTCAATAGTGATAATGCGTGTTAGTTTTTCACGGTTTGCATCTAATAATTCAACAAATTCCTGTAGCCCTTTTTCAGAATAAAATACTTCTTCACGGAACTTTTTTCCATTTGAAACAGCTTGTGAAGTGCCATTTTCATCAGGTTTGCCGTTGCCATTTTCCTGATGTTCCCTTTTATCCGTTATTCTGAGTCTTATTCCTTTGTTTAAGAAAGCAAGTTCACGCAACCGCGTGGCGAGAATTTCAAAATTAAAATCTGTAGTAATAAATATTTCGGAGTCGGGAACAAAGGTAACTTCGGTACCCGTAATTTTGCTTTCTCCTATTACTTTTACAGGATATAAGGGTTTTCCCCGTTCATACTCCTGCTGAAAAATTTTACCATCACGATGAACAATAACTGACATGTGACTTGACAAGGCATTAACGCACGAAACACCTACCCCATGAAGCCCTCCGGATACTTTGTAAGAGTCTTTGTCAAATTTACCTCCGGCATGAAGAACAGTCATAACAACCTCAAGTGCCGATTTTTTTTCTTTCGGATGTATGTCTGTGGGGATACCGCGTCCATCATCCCACACGGTAACCGAACCGTCTTCATTGAGGGTAACATCAATGTTTTTGCAGTAACCTGCCAGCGCTTCATCAATTGAATTGTCAACTACCTCATATACAAGGTGATGCAAGCCTTTGGTGCTGATATCACCAATATACATGGCAGGCCTTTTTCTTACGGCCTCTAATCCTTCAAGAACCTGTATACTGTCTGCTGAATACTCTGTGTTGTGTTTTTGTGTGTTTTCTTCAGCGTTTCCGTTCATCGTGTTATTCAACTCCATCTTTCTAAAGATTTCTCTGGTGAAATTTAATCTTTTTAAGTCTTATCAGAACCAGCAAAAATAAGAAAAAAACAACTGTAATCCGTGTTAAAAATTATTAATCATTACGGTTTTATCAACAAGTAATAAACATATTAACCTATTGAATAACAATACATTATAACTAAAAAATTATAAACCAGAACGTTTTAAACCTAAGTACGATGAATTTATAAATTCATCGTACCTGGGTTTAATTGCAGCCGGTTACCTGAGGCTTTCAGCTTTAAATTTTTATCATTAAAAATTATCCGCGATTAGTCAATAGAAAAACAATAAATATTTAAACATGTTGTTTTTATTGCCTAATCCCGGTTTGTTGCGTTTCAATGATCTAACATCGGATTAGTGGCCCGGCTTTATGAAACGTACTGGAATACGAAGCGCAAAACTATCCAACTGCAAGAACTATTGAACGAAAGAAAATATTCATAAACCGAACAACACCCAGCATGTTTTATATTGCGTGTCGGGCAAACAACAAATTAATCAGAAAGTTCTTTACTTTGTTTTCTTTTTCCTATAACAAATACTGTAACTAATCCAACAATAGTAGTAGTTCCAAATATTCCAGCTACAGTGTCATGACCTAATAAGGCTAATCCAAAAGCTGCTAAAATTCCAATGATTGCCATTATGAATCCATATATTTGACCGTTTTTACTTTGTTTTAATTCTTCTTTCACAACATGCTTTTCAAGTTCAATTCTATGACTGGATTGATTTTCAGCCATTTTCATTATTCGTTCAGCACCATTTTGAATTATGTTATTATAGTCATTTAATATAGAAGGGGGAGGTAAT
>CAZBCB010000106.1:0-8701 GCA_964489905.1 uncultured Bacteroidales bacterium | reverse complement strand
CTTAATATTCATTTAATATATCGTACAATTAGTAAATTCGCAAACCTTTAAAGAATTAATTATTACAAATGAAAAAACTGATTTATATTTTAACAGCCATTAGTGTTTTAATCTTCTTTTCATGTGAAAAGAAGGAAGGTACCGGCGGAACCTCTTCAATAAAAGGAAAAGTAAAGGTCAGGGATTATAATGGTAACTTTACATACCTGGTAGGTGAATTTTACTCAGGCGATGAAGATGTCTAAATCATATATGGCGATGATGAGGTATTTGGCGACCGCACAAGAACCAATTATGATGGTACTTACCGGTTCGACTATCTTCGTGAGGGTAATTATAAAATATTTGCCTATTCAAAAGACTCAGCCAATTATCCGCTTGACAGAAAGATTGCGGTAATTAAGGAAGTAAAAATTACCGGGAAAAATCAGGTGGTTGAGGTCGAAGATATTGTCATTCTTAAATAATCTGGATGGACAGGGAGAAAAAAAATAGGGTCAGTCAGTTGCTTCAGAACTTCAAACCTGTTAGTTTACAGGAGATAGAATGCGTATCGCTTATGAACAGGGTGGATAAGAAATTCATTCTGTCTTTTCAGGATCTGCTGCAAATAATACCTGAATTAAAACAGAATTACGCAGTGCTCACTATTGAAGGGCAACGGGTTTTTACATACAAGACTGATTATTATGATACTACGAATCTTAACATGTTTATTGATCATCATAATGGCAAACTAAACCGATATAAGATAAGGCAACGCAGATACATTGAATCTGACCTGGAATTTCTTGAAATCAAGTTTAAAAATAACAAGGGACAAACCTTAAAAAAACGTATAAAAAATAACCATATTCATAGTGATGATGCTATACAACTGATAAGTGAAAGTACACCCTATGATCCCAGATCTCTTGGCCGGAAAATAACAACTTATTTTAACCGTTTTACTTTAGTTGATTTTCCTAAAACATCGAGAATAACCATTGATTTTAATCTGCGGTTTGCTGAGACTGAACGTGATATTATCCTTGAAAATCTTGTGATTTTTGAAATCAAACAAGAAAAGGAGTATGCCAATAAAAACATTTATTATTTGTTAAAAGAAAAATCCATACGGCCATGTTCGGTAAGCAAATACTGCCTTGGCCTGACCTTAATAAATAACCTGCCTAAAGCCAATATTTTTAAAGATACTATACGTAAAATAAATCGGATTAATCATGTTTCTTAGCACTTTTACTGACGGTGTGATTAATGTTCTGGGGCTTGACCTGATTCATGTCCCCGATTTTTATGAACTGTTGCTCAGGTTTTCACTTAATTTACTCATAATTGCGATTATTGTAAGGGGATTATATTATCCGGTAACCCGAAGAAAAGACTATTTATTTACTTTTCTTTTATTAAGTACCATTGTTTTCCTGTTATGTTTCCTGCTTGAAAGTGTTAAGCTTCAGCTGGGTTTTGCATTCGGGTTATTTGCAATATTTGGCATACTCAGGTACCGGACAAATGCTATTCCTATTAAGGAAATGACATATCTTTTTGTAATAATAGGAATATCTGTAGTCAACGCATTGGCAAATAAAAAAATCAGCTGGGCAGAGCTTTTGTTCACCAACCTGATTATTTTAGGCTTAATCTATGGCCTTGAAAAAATCTGGCTCCTCAAACATGAGTCATCTAAAGTCATTGTATATGAAAAAATTGATCTCATCAAACCGGAAAAGCGTGAGTTGCTGCTTAAAGATCTGGAGGAACGCACAGGCTTAAAAATTAACAGGGTTGAAATCGGGAGAATCGATTTTCTCAGAGATACGGCAAGAATTGTAATTTATTATTTTGAAAGCAGTGTTAACCTGGCCGATGAAAATGATAATGCTTATGTACGAAATGATGATGATGATGATTAATAGCTAAGTATATTTTCAATTAATTACAAGTAAATGGGTTATAAGAGTAATCATATTAACGTAAGGTTGGTTTTATTTTCTTTTTTTTGGTTTACCGGAATTATTTATTTGCATGCACAGGAATCCGATTTTCAACTTTGGCCTCAGATAGAATTAGGATACAATCTGTCAAAAAAAATTAAAGAATCTTTGGAAGAAGAAATACGTCTCCGTGAGAATGCGAGCCTGATGAAAAAAGAACTTACTGATGTAGGTTTAACATACAAAATAAATAAGGCATTAAGGTTAAGCTTAAAATACAGACTTGAGCTGACCTGGAAAAATCCATCAGAAAAATCATGGCGAAACGGATTATATCTTGATATATCATTACGTGAAAAAATTCAACGGCTTCAGTTCGATTACCGCCTTCGGTTTCAATCGCCGAAAGTTGAAACCTTATCAGAATTTTCTGAAGGAAGGGAACTGTTTATAAACCGCCATAAAGCCAGTTTATCATATAACATAAAAGGAATACCGCTCACACCTTCTGTTGAAGGCGAAATTTTTGTCCCCTTTACCCGGAAGGAACCCTTGATTATTAATGAATACAGGCTATGGGCAGGATTTGAATATGCATTTAACAAACGCAATTCAATAGGTATAAAATACGGAATTCAGCGTGAAATCAATGTTTCGGATCCTTTAACTGCTTATATTGTTGCACTCAAATATTCTTGTGATCTGAATTAAACCCATATTCATCAGTTGATTTTCTCCTTTGACTAATCTCGGTTCATCTGTTGCTTATCTTTCAGTCACCCGGTGCATTCAACCTTTATTATCTCACATTATAACAGTAAAATATTATGTATTTGAATCACTGTTCTCAGTTTAAAATCCACTAACTTTGCACCCCTGATGTAAAAAACTTAAAAAGTTACATTACAGGTAGAATAATGATGAATAATGCAATAAAATATCATATTGTCACACTTGGTTGCCAGATGAACAAATCAGACAGCGAACGTGTAAGCACGGTTATTGAGGAAATGGGTTACAGGTGGACAGACAACGAAGAAGAGGCTGATTTGCTTGGTGTTTTAGCATGTTCTGTCAGGCAGAAATCAATTGATAAAGTGTATTCTTTGATTCGCAGGTGGAATTCATGGAAAAACAAGCGCAACCTGATTACTTTTATCTCAGGATGTGTATTACCGGCTGATAAAGAGAAATTCCTGAAACTTTTTGATTTGATTTTTCCGGTCAGCGACATTCAGCAGTTGCCTCAGATGATAATACAGTATGGAATAGTTACTCCTGTATCTCATCTTACCTCTGATCCTGTATTAACAGGAACCCTGCATCATAACACCCGATCACTTGCTCTTACACCCATTCTTAATCACACTGCAAGGCCTTTGCTAAATAGGACAGTTACAGATATTAATCAGTTCTGGAAGATACAGCCATTATATAATTCGTCTTTTGAGGCATTTATTCCAATTCAGAATGGGTGTGACAAGTTTTGTACATTTTGTGCCGTACCTTATACCAGGGGCAGGGAAGTCTCACGGCCATCAGATGAAATACTGTCTGAACTTATTACACTGATAAATAAAGGTTACAAATCGATTACTCTATTAGGACAAAATGTAAATTCATACGGGCTTGATAAAAAAGGACAGGAAATTACTTTTCCACAATTGCTAAAGCGTATTGGTGAACTGGGCAGGCAATCAGGCAAAGAATTCTGGGTGTATTTCACATCGCCTCATCCACGTGACATGACCGATGAAGTACTTGAAGTAATTGCAGCATATCCATGCCTTGCCAGGCAAATGCATCTCCCGTTGCAGTCGGGTGATGACAAAGTGCTAGCAAAAATGAACCGTAAACACTCTGTTGATGATTATGTAAAAATTATTAATGCTATACGCCGTATTTTACCTGATGCCACGATATTTACCGATATTATTGTTGGCTTTACAGGTGAAACAGATGAACAATTTGAGAATACACGGATGTTAATGGCCGAAATAAAATTTAATATGGCATATATTGCGGTTTATTCTCCCCGTCCGGGCGCAGTCAGTTCTCGCTGGGAGGATGATGTGCCGCATACAGTTAAAAAGCAACGACTGCACATATTGACAGAAGAACTCACTAAACATTCTCTGGAATATAACCAGGGACTCATTGGGAAAGAAACAAAAATTTTAGTTACGGATACTGACCGAAAAGAGGGTTACCTTTCAGGATATACAGAAGGGAGAATTGTATCGCGCTTTGCATCAGACAATTTATCACTGATTGGTTCGTTTGTCAATATCAGGGTAAAATCGGCTTCTCCCTATGCCATTGAGGGAACATTAACCAAAGACTGAATAAAGGTGAGAAGAAAAGTTGCTTTTAAAACATTGGGCTGCAGATTGAATCAGTTTGAAACAGACTCACTGGTTACTGAATTCTATAAGGCCGGCTATGAGATAGTTGGTTTTAATGACAACGCCGATGTGTATATTATTAACACCTGCACGGTAACACAACAGGGTGATCATAAATCAAAAACATATATTAATCAGGCAGCACGAAGAAAAAATGGTGCTCTGACTATTGTCACAGGCTGTATGGCCACCAGTCAGAAAGAATATCTTGAGAATCGCGGGGATATAGCCTATGTGGTTGAAAATGCCAGCAAAAGCCAGATTTTGTCGTTAGTTGAAGCACATTATAGGGGAGAAATCTTTCATCTTTCAGATTCAAAAAAAAATTTATTTGATTTCAGCATTGCTGAAAAAAGCTTTCATACTCGCAGTATGATAAAGATTCAGGATGGCTGTAATAATTTTTGTTCATATTGTATTGTACCCATGGTTAGAGGCAGGGCGATAAGTCGTCCGGTCAATGAAATTTTAAGCCACATCAGGCAGGTTATTGATCTGGATTTTAAGGAAGTGGTACTGACAGGAGTCAATATCAGCCGCTATAATTACGAAAATATTAATTTTGAAACGCTTCTTGAAAAAATTCTCGATATACCCGGAAACTTCCGTGTTCGCATATCATCTATTGAACCCGAAGGGTTTGGTGATATGTTGGTTGACTTATTTCAGCACGAAAAGTTATGCCCTCATCTTCATCTTTGTCTGCAAAGCGGCTCTGACAGGATGCTGCAAAAGATGCGAAGAACTTATTCAACCGCTGAATTTTATAATATCATTGAAAAATTTAGAAATAAATACCCTCTTTTCAATTTCACAACGGATGTAATAGTTGGTTTTCCGGGTGAAACACAGGAGGATTTTAAAGCAACCTGTAATATGTTGCAGAATATTGGATTCAGTCATGTTCATACGTTTAAATACTCAGTCCGCAAAGGTACACGTGCTGAACTGATGCCGGAACACATAGATGAAAACGTTAAACGAGAGCGTAGTGAAATAATCCGTAAAATTGCCTTTGAAAATAAACATCAGTATTATTCAAATTTCATTCGGAAAAACCAGATCATGCTGGTGGAAAGGATAAAAAACGGTAGTATTGCTGCAGGTTACGGTGAGAATTATCTTCCCATTGAATTAATGAATCAAAAGGCGGTAAAGAATAATTTTATTAAAGTTTTAATAAAAGACATACGTGAAAAGAAAAATGATTTGGTTTTAGTAGCTGAATAGTCAGTTTTGCCTGTTGCAACATAATATTGAATATTATCCGAGATTAGTAAATAGAAACACAATAAATATTTAACAATATTGTTTCTATTGACGAATTTAGGATTATTTTTATCATTACTTGAAAAAGCAAGTCCTTTCTGCTATTTTTATTTACAGAAATTTATGTAGCATCTATATGATTTTTATAGTTAGGAATATTCAAAAAAGGATTGTAGAATGGCAGAGAAATCATCTGACTCACAGACAACTGATATATTTTCTTAGTTTTATTATCGGTATTTTAAGTGGTTTTGCTGCTATCATACTTAAAAATACCGTCCACTATACGCATCTGTTTGTTACATCACAACTTGCTTTAAAAGGAATTAACCTGCTTTATCTGGCTTATCCGCTTGCCGGAATATTGTTAACCGTGTTATTTGTCAGGTTTTTTATTAAAGATGAAATGGGTCATGGCATTACCAAAATTCTGTATTCCATTTCAAAGCAAAACGGCAAGATTAAGCCGCACAACAGTTATTCATCTATTATAGCAAGTACATTAACGGTTGGCTTTGGCGGTTCAGTCGGACTTGAGTCGCCAATTGTAATGACAGGTTCGGCTATTGGTTCAAACATGGGTCGTATATTTGGAATGAATTACAAATCAGTTATCACCCTGATAGGTTGTGGAGCTGCCGGGGCTATTGCCGGAATTTTTAAAGCTCCCATTGCTGCTGTTGTTTTCAGCCTCGAGGTGCTTATGCTTGACCTTACCGTGTGGTCAATAATTCCATTGCTTATTTCATCGGTAACAGCTACTATATTATCTTATTTTCTTCTGGGAAAAGGTGTTATACTGCCTTTTCAGCTTAATGCCAACTTTCAGTTACAAAATGTACCATACTATATTTTGCTGGGCATATTGGCAGGGTTTGTATCGTCATATTTTACCAGGATTACTATTTTCAGTGAATCACTGTATGCGCGCATAACTAATCCATGGACAAGATTGTTATGCGGAGGAATTTTGCTGGGCATATTAATATTTTTCCTGCCTCCATTATATGGCGAAGGCTATGATATGCTCAATCACATTATTAACGGCAAGGGAGAACTACTGCTGAATAACAGCCTTTTTACAAAAATATCATCTGTTTCCTTGGTTTTTATTATTTTTCTTTTTCTTCTGATACTTCTGAAACCTGTTGCTATGACTGCAACAACAGGCGGTGGCGGAGTCGGGGGGATTTTTGCACCTACGCTTTTTACAGGTGGTATTTTGGGATTACTTACGTCAAGGATTTTTAAACATTTTGATTTTATTAATGTACCTGAACTTAATTTAACCCTTGCCGGTATGGCCGGACTAATGGCTGGTGTGATGCATGCCCCGCTTACAGCCATATTTCTTATTGCCGAAATAACCGGAGGTTACTCACTGATAATTCCACTTATTATTACTTCAACCATTGGTTTTATTACCAATAAATACTTTATCCATCATTCCATATATACACACCGATTGGCCAGGAGAGGGGAACTCATTACACATCATAAGGACAAAGCTGTATTAACGCTCATTGACATGCAAAAGGTTATTGAGAAAGACATGGTGACAGTTTCCGCAGATGATTCATTAGGCAAGCTGGTTAAGGTCGTCGCCCGGTCAAAACGTAACATTTTTCCGGTTGTTACGCATGATAATATGCTGATAGGTATTGTTTTACTGGATAATATCAGGCATATTATGTTTAACACTGAAATGTACGATACCATTTTTGTGCGCGATCTTATGATGCTTCCACCGGCTCACATCTCACCGGGTGAATCAATGGAAAGCGTTATGCGGAAATTTGAGGAAAATGAAGCATGGAATCTGCCGGTTATTGATAACGGGAAATATGTGGGCTTCATCTCCAAATCAAAACTTTTCTCATTTTATCGTAACTGGTTGCTTGAAATATCAGAAGAATGATAATAACTGGCAAAGCGGTGATATAATGAAAATAAAACCTTTCCCCCTCTCATATTTGGATTGATGATGAGGTGACACAGGACGATTTTAGCATGCATGTGGTTATACGGCGTTGAGGTGATGTAGTTATTCCGAAGTACGATGAATTTATAAATCTGTCGTACTTAGGTTTAATACAAAAAAATGCTATTCCGTTTCTTTTCCGGTAAACGGTGGATATTTATCTGTCATAAACATCATGTAAAGTCCTACACGTGTTGACCAGCGTATAGTTCCTGTTACAAAACTGTGCATGCCTGATGGATATTGACCGGCAAAAAGAACAATAAACCATGCAATAAACATAATAACCCATGTTGCAATGCCCCTGAACATAAGAATGAAACCATGAGGAATACCCACATAAAGCCAGCCAAAAAGAACCCTTAGTATTAATAGTCCACGGCTGAGCTTTTCGGGTTGTTGCATTTCAAATCCGGTATGATCATCTGTAGCTTTTAATCCGAAAGACGGATAACCATCACTAAGGTTTGCCAAACGCGCACTTAACCTTAGATTCCAGCGTTGCAGATTTACCTGGTAACTGTAAAAACTCTTCGGATATTTGCCGGTAAAAAGTACTGCCCAGAAGGCCAGAAATGACAGGATTCCCGACCATAAAGTGAGGAAAAACAGAATGAAACCGTGTGGAAGGGCAATATATAACCAGCCAAAAAAGGTTCTTAGGAGCAATTCAAGACGTGAATAGTGCTCCTGATGGTTAATAGTAAGTTTCATAAGCAAAAATGTTTAAAATGAGGAATTTAGGAATTATTATATTAAAGGTAAATAATTCGGTTGATTTTTGCAAATCAGTTTATTTCTGCAAAACGGATACCATTAACAAAAAAGCTTTCCCTGAGGGTATATCTGCTTAGTTAAACAATATATCAGCATTTTATGCCTTCAGTATATCAGTATAATAAAATATGAAACCATCTAACTTAACTTTTCAGTTCAAAAGAAATAATGCGATTTACGTTGAATTTGTTAATTCATGATATTTGGGTTTATGCAATCATTAACAAAATGAATCAATAATTATCAGAAAATAATTAATGAAGAGGGGAAAAATGGGATGGCGTTTTTTTTAAAGTTATTTTTAAAAATAAGACTTTTTGATTTTTTTACTT
>CAZBCB010000105.1:0-8702 GCA_964489905.1 uncultured Bacteroidales bacterium | reverse complement strand
CCGGAGTGATTTTTTTGAAAAAAATAGTATAAACAATTTTAAAAATTAATTTGAAAATATTGATAAAGGTTTATTCTGAGATATTTTAGAATTTTATGGAATAACAGATTATTTTATATTTATTTCATTATATACAACAATTGCATAAAATAGTCTCGGTGAGTTTAGTCTTTGTACATTTTTTAAAAGTTCAGAAATTGATAAGAAGTTTTTTAGTAAAAGTGCATTGTTTGCAATTAACAAAAGGGGATCAAAGAAAGAGAAAGTTAAAATTTATGTTATGCTTTTTTCAGAATTTATGTTTCCTGAGGCTTTTGAAATTAATTAAAAAAATAAAATTTTTTGATTTGAAAAGAAAATAACAGATTTAAGAGACATTTAAAATTATATTAGAAAGACTTATATTTGTAAGAAACACAAAAAAACATGATTAATGAAAAAGATGTTTTTACTTTAAAAGAAGCAAGTGAATGGGCTAGTCATTATACCGGTAAAAAGGTGACTATCTCTAATATTTCTTATCTGATTAATTATGGACGAATTAAGAAAAATGGGGAAAATGGTAATATTTTTATTTCAAAACAGGAATTACTAAATTATTATAATTCACATAATGGGAAAAGAGAATTATCATGGAAAGGACTGTTGGGAGAAGATTTAAACTGGTCCCTCTCTTTTGAACAATATAAAGAATCAGAAACAACAAAACACGTTCATAGGCTCCATCCTTATAAAGGAAAGTTTATTCCACAATTAGTTGAATATTTTTTGGATTCTCACACAGATAATTTTAAAAAAGAAGTGTATTTTAAAAAGGGCGATATTATTCTTGATCCATTTTGCGGAAGCGGTACGACTTTAGTACAAGCAAATGAATCAGGAATGCACGCAATAGGAATCGATATATCATCATTTAATGCATTGATAAGTAATTGCAAGATTATTAAATTTGATTTGATTGATGTAAAAAGAGAGATAAACCGGATTACTTATGCATTGAAAGGGTATTTGTCTAATTCTCAAACAATAGAATTTGATGAAAAATTAACGCAGGCATTATATGAATTTAATAATGAATACTTTCCTGTTCCTGAATATAAGTACCGATTAAGAAAAGGAGAAATTGACGAAGAACAATATGGAAATGAAAAAGAAAAAGAATTCTTAAAAATATTTTTCGACCTAATTAAAAAATATAACATAAATCTTTTACAGAAAGAGTCAAATACTTTCCTTGATAAATGGTATCTGCAACCGGTTAGGAATGAGATTGAATTTACATTTAATGAAATTAAGAAGATTGAAAATTCTAATACAAAAAAAATTATTACAATAATTTTAAGCCGGACTATGAGAAGTTGCAGGGCGACTACACATGCTGACCTTGCCACACTTAAAGACCCGGTAAATACCACCTATTATTGTGCCAAGCATGGAAAAATTTGTAAACCTTTATTTTCTATATTAAAATGGTGGCAAACATATAGCAATGACACTATTAAGCGTCTTTTACAATTTGACAAACTAAGAACTGATACTCATCAGGTTTGTCTTGCTGGTGATAGTAGAACGATAGATATTATAAAAGAGGTAGATAAAAGAATACCTGATTTAACAGACCTCATTAAAGAACAAAAAATAAAAGGAATATTTTCTTCACCTCCTTATGTTGGGCTAATAGATTATCATGAGCAGCATGCTTATGCATATGATCTGTTTGGCTTTGAACGTAATGATAGCCTTGAAATCGGACCCTTGTATAAAGGACAAGGTAAAGAAGCAAGAGAATCTTATATAGATGGTATTTCACAAGTTTTAATAAATTGCAAAAAATATCTCACAAATAATTATAATGTATTTTTGGTAGCTAATGATAAATATAATATATATCCGATTATTGCTGATAAAGCCGCTATGAAAATTGTAAATCAGTTTAAAAGACCCGTTTTAAATCGGACTGAAAAAGATAAAGGAGCATATTCAGAAATAATTTTTCATTTAAAGGAGAAATAATGACTCTTTCAAAAGAACAACAATCACGTATTGAGGATGTTATTATTTTATGTCTTCGCAATAAATTTCAGAATTATAAACCTGAAAGTAATAATATGCCATTTCATTACCGATTGCTTGGTAAAGACAGAATGGCTCTTTATTCATTTATACAGTCATTAAATACAACTTTTGGTACTTTAATATTTGAACCGGTAGCAGTTAATCTTGCAAAAGATCGTTTTGCTGTTGCTCAATCACAATATATTGTCGGTGATCAGATAAGTGAAGGGTGCCAACAGGTGATTCAAAAAATAATGAATAATTTAACTTTAGGTAAATCGCCAAACAAAACGTTAGAATTAAAAATGATAAGGGACGCATCATCAAAAGGTAGAATTAATCAGATGAAGACTATTAAAGCAGATTTATTTGTTGAAACAAAAGAAGGCGAAAAGTTTTTATTTGATCTTAAAACGGCTAAGCCGAATATTAGTAATTTCAAGGATTTTAAAAGAACTTTGCTTGAATGGGCAGGTATTACTTATACCTTAAACAACAATGCCAGAATAAATACTTTAATAGCAATTCCATATAATCCTTATGAACCAAATCCGTATGAAAGATGGACTATTAAGGGTATGATTGACGACAAACATGAATTGATGGTTGGCGAAGAATTTTGGGACTTTTTAGGTGGAAAAGGTGCTTACAACGACTTACTATGTTGTTTTGAAACTGCTGGTATTAAACTTAGGTCTGAAATTGATGATTACTTTTCTAAGTTTAAAAATAAGTAATGAATTAACTTGTCCCCAACAATACAAAAAATAAAGAGCTAAAAAAATTAATATTATTTTCTGCTCCCGAATATTAGCCTGTCCAGGGAAAAACGACCTGACCCTAAAAAGAAAACTACGATGGATAAAAGCATATAGACAAATGCCAGCTCTTTTGCATTAAAAGGGTCATTGGCATGGGCAATAAAGTATGCAACTAACATAGTAATAAAAATAGGGATTACCGAAAGCCTTGTAAATAAACCTACAGCTATAAGGAAACCTCCAAGAAGTTCGGCAATCAATACTAGGATGAAGGACAATTTTGAACCTATGCCAATAAGATCGGGAAAATTTCCGTAAAACTGGTCAAACATCATTAATTTGCCATAGCCGTGATAAACAAATAAGCCTCCAAACGTAAGGCGAAGGAGCAATACCGCCAAATCAGCACTGATGGGGTTATGCATTAAAATTTTTTTCATTGGTGTTACAATTTAATTTTGATACTTCTTTTTTTGGAATTAACAACAAAATACCTGTTTTTGTTCTTAAATAGTAAGTTTTTGTGTTTCAGCTTCATTTCCTTTTTTATCAACGGTTACAATGCTGTATTCCGCTTTCGCTAATGATTCCGGAGAGTGAACATACTCAAAAGGAATTTTTGAAGTCTGCGGAAAATGCTTTACCGTTGCTGTTCTTGTGTTATTGTACCATATTTCGTAATGATCAATAGGGTAGTTGCCGGCATAAGCGGTGTCCCATGTTATTTTTATCCTGTTATTTCCGGCACCTTCTATCTGAATGTTTTGTGCAGGTGTTAGCCCTCTTTTTTCAAGCTGGAAATAATTGGTTTTTCCGCTTTTAATATTTCCGGCCATATTTTCAATATTATTCCTGTCGGTTTCACTCAGCGCATCAGGCATTACCTGAGCAGCAGCTATATTTTGAACTAACTGGCATTCATCTTCATTATCTGAAATTTGTCCTATACCAATAATAACAGTGTTAATACCCGGTGTGGTTAGCGAATATTCAATAAGTGACCTGAAGGGTACATCAGGGCTTCCGACTTGCCTAACAACGTGCGATACATGGTTTGACCAATAAGCACCTTTTGAATACATAGCCCCGTCAGCAAATACTTTCATGCCGATAATCCCCATATTTTTTGCTTCTGCAACAGGTATCACATTATATTGCATATTAAAATGCAGTTTATCATTAGCATTAATTGCAACCAGCATGCCTTCAAGGAGGTTTTCTTTGTCACGTTGAATCATATCAATCATTACTCCTGTATCATAGTGGCCTGAAAAACCGATATGTTTTATCAGTTTTTCTTCGTGAGGATTCAATCCTGTGAGGTTAGTACCATCTCTGTAATCGCGTAAAGCGGCTAAAGCTCCTATTTTTTCAGCTTTGTTATTGGTATCCAACAATCCTTCATATACTGCATCTACATCAGCTTTACTGCTGACACTGTGAATTAATACCATATCGAGATAAGCTCCTTTGGGATAACTACCTTGTCCGTCGCCAAAAAGCTGGGAAAGGCTTCGTTTTAAATCGTCGATGGTATATGATCCTCGTGGGCCATTAGTCCAGTTATTTACACCTTCCACGTTTAAATTACCTTTGGCCACACGTAGGTGAGTTTTAGAGGTAATAAAAATTGATTTTCTGAGTTTTTCATTATAGCCTGCCCTTCCGGGAATAAGGTCCAATTTTCTGAAAGCTTTCCCATAATTAAGCTGACTAGGCCCGTAAAGATTTGAGGTATCAAAATAATTAACCTGCTTTTCGAAGGCTTTTAAAATAATTGCTACAGGATCTACATCGTCTGGTGTCCACTGTAATGATGCCTGTCCTCCAAGGCCGAAGGTTGTTACTTCATGGTTAAGCAATCCGAAATTTCTTTTCATCAGCGCTGACTTACTCTTAGCAGTTATAAATGATGGTAATATGCTTAAACCGGTAGCTGCAATAGCCGATGTTTTTATAAAAACCCGCCTGCTGACAGTATTTCTTTTCATATTAATTTTTTTATTGTTTATTAAAGTTACTACAGATTATCAACAATGTAGTCAATAATAAGGTTGAAAAAAAAAGAGTCATTTCAGGCAAAATGATCTCTAGTTATATATTATCATCTAATCCAATAAACCTGAATTCGTAAATTAATTTTTTCAATTAACGAATCAGCTGGCAAAATATAATCATTCGTGAATTTTGGGGTGATAAATTATGAAAAGCCATAGTTTTCCTGATAAGTCAGTAGAGACAATATGTTTAAAAGCAAATTACGTTTCTATTGATTAATCTTGGTTAAAAAAGAAGTTATCAGAATTTTTTATAAAATTCACTTAAGTTCATGCTCAGAGAGAAATGGTTTGAACCGCCGGCAAGATGACAGGATGGGCGGCCATAACTTATTCTGAATTTTGAAACACGCAGGCTGATACCCCAGGAAAATCCTACCAGTGAAGTTTTTGAGTCAACTTTCATCTCCTGCCTGCGACGGTAATTATAACCCAGGCCTATGATGATGTTTTTACCAATGTTTAATTCTGTACCAACGGTAATATGCCGCATCAGTTTATCACCAAATACCTCAAATTTCTTTTTTTCTATTTTTTCACCTGTAAGCTGGTTGATTTCGTTTTGTTTATCTTCTTCAGTCTGAAATGTTAAATCCCATTTTTCAAGATGGTCGGCGACGATATAAAAGCTAAAAGGGGCATATTTCAGGCGTTGTGAAATTCCGAGCTGAATATCAAAAGGCAATGGCTCACGTTCACTGCTGCTGTAATATTTATCAATCTGAATGCCGACATTTCTGAAAACCAATGCTGAAGTGAACATCCATGAGGGATTATGATAAACAATACCAGCGTCAACGGCCAGAGCAAATGAATTGTATGATTCAAGATCTGAGTAAATGGGCTTTACATTGACCCCAACCTGAAAAAGGCTGTCAATTTTTCTTGAATACATTATATTCAGCGCATAATCGGCAGCTCTGAATGTGTTGGTAAGAGCTCCTGTTTCATCAGCCCCCTGAAATATTCCATAGTTCAGATAATGTATGCCTGCAGCAAAATTGCCGATATTCTCATAAGTGCGGGCATAGGAAACATAACCATAATTAATGCCTGCAAAGTAATCAACATAGTTAAGTACCAGATGATTGTGCATCTGTTCATTCAGTAAGGAAGGATTATGAAATGGCAGGTTCAGATCATCATCAAATATCGACGGCGCTTTGCCTCCAAGAGCAGCTATACGAGCTGAATTTGTGACATCAAGAAACTGAAAGGCTTTTCCTCCGGGTTGAGCAATTGAAAAAAGGCAGGTAATAAATGAAAGAATAATAGTAAGAAAGTACCGGATCATTTTAATATAATTAAATTGATGCCAGATATTGGGTTTTATGAAAAAAACAGTGTGCATAATAAAGGTATGTAACGGACAAATTTAACAGTTATTGCTTTTAATGCGAAAATGATATGTAAATTTAAATCATATTTGTCTTTAAATTTTAATTGAGGTTTGAAAGTGATAAATTTATGCAACCCAGATATTTGTTCATTATAAACCCTGTATCAGGCAAGAAAGACAAAAAACGTATTGAAAATAAAATAAAGAATTATTTTTCTGCTGAAGACATTTTGATAAAGTACACCAAAAAAGCCGGACATGGAAATAAGATAGCCGGAAAGTATGCTGCACAGGGCATTCCATATTGTATAGCTGTTGGTGGTGATGGTACAGTTAACGAGGTTGCTTCGGCGCTTGTTAATACCAATACTGCACTTGGAATTATCCCCGCAGGTTCGGGAAATGGGTTGGCAAATCATTTAGGAATACCTCATTCAATAAATAAAGCTTTGGAGGTGATTGCAAAAGAGGAATTATTTACCATTGATGTCGGTAAAATAAACAAATATTATTTTTTTTGTACATGCGGTGTGGGTTTTGATGCCCGTGTAGGTCATGAATTTTCGGAAATTGGTAAAAGAGGGATTATGGGCTATATAAATTCTGTTTTTCGTCAGTTTTTCCGTTACAAGCCCCAAAAATATTTTGTCAGGATTGACGGGCATGAGTTGAAAATCAGGGCATTCCTGATTACTGTTGCCAATGCAGGCCAATATGGCAACAATGTATATATTTCGCCTGGTGCCAGAATTGATGACGGCCTGCTTGATATATGTATCATGAAGCCATTCCCGAAACCTGCCATTTTCCCGCTGGGATTGAAACTTATTGGACGGAAAATTGACCGTAGCCCTTACCTTGAGCTAATCAGAGGGGAAAAAATTTTATTAAAAGGGAAAAAGCGAAAGCAATATATCCATTATGATGGCGAACCTGCAGTAATAAAGGGGAAAATAAAAATACGCATAAAACCTGGGGCACTAAAAATCATAGTTCCTTCAATTAAGGAAATTACCCGAAATGCAGATAAAAATCCTTTGTGAGTGTTAGATATTCTTCAGAATATTTTCCAATTGCCTTATGTATAATAAGTTCATTATGTGAAGTATTTTTAACAGGAGAAAGTCTGAATTCTATCATTATTCTTAAACAGGTGGCGTTCGGAAATGATTTGATCTGGCATATTTTGGATGGGTAAAGCTGATAAATATAGGCCAGTTCAGTAAAATTTTCACTTTCAATTGCCGGGATTATTACAGAAAATTTACCTTCAGGGGCCATCAATTTCTGAGTGCACATCAGTAATTCATCATAGGAAAGATTAACATTATGGCGTGCAACTGACTTACGTTTGTCGGGTGATCGAAGTGAATGCTGAAAATAAGGAGGGTTTGAAATAATCAGATCATATTTTTTATTAGTCAGATTTGCAAAATGTTGTATGGTGTCATGAATTATTATAATCCTATTCTTCCACGGGGAACTTGAAACATTTTCTGATGCCTGCAGACAGGCACTCTCATCTGTTTCAACGGCATCAATCATTGCATCAGAACGCTGGGCAATCATAAGTGCCAGAAGACCTGTGCCTGTACCTATATCAAGTGCATAATTTATCCCGTTCACATCAGTCCATGCTCCAAGTATCACAGAATCGGTGGTGACTTTCATTGCGCATTTATCATGAAATACATTAAACTGTTTAAACTGAAAAAATTTGTTAGACATATTCTATAATAAAAAGAATAAAAGAGCAAATTAAAAATTTTCAAATACACCTAAACCAAAAAGTGCAAAATCATATTTAACGGGGTCATACGGGTCAAAAGATCTTAGCACAGATGTAAGTTCTTCCACTGCTTGCCAGTCGTTTGTTTTACGTGCAAGCAGCCCTGTTTTCCGGGCAACAGAACCACTATGTGTGTCAAGCGGTATGTATAATGCCGAAGGGGGTATTTTTTTCCAGAGGCCAAAATCAACCCCTTTGTTATCACGCCTTACCATCCATCGTAAAAATAGGTTAATTCGTTTACCCGTTGAACCCCGGCTGATATCCGGAATATGTTTTGTTGTCCTAAGCTGGTAAGGTAATTTGAAAAATATTTTTCTGAACTGCTGCAATGTATCCTTGATATCAGAAGTCTGTAAGAAAATATTTTCAAATAAATGCTGCAATGAACCATAAGTAAGTATTATGTGTCTGATAGCACAGACAAAATAAGCAGCATCAGTACCATTAAAAGTGCGATGGGCAAAAGAGCGGAATAATTTCAAATCGGTTTTGCCGGCATGACGGATAAAATCAGAAGGCGTGTTATCCATAAGTTTAAGTAGTAGTCTTGCTTTTGATATTATTGTTTTTCTTTGTCCCCAGGCAAGAATGGCTGTAAGAAAGGCTGCTATTTCAATATCTTCCGGATTATTAAAAAGATGTGGAACCTGAATCGGGTCGGTATCAATAAACTCAGGGCGGTTATAATAGAGGGCTTT
>CAZBCB010000104.1:0-8733 GCA_964489905.1 uncultured Bacteroidales bacterium | reverse complement strand
ACCCTATCAAACCGAAATCTTCAATGAAAAACTAATCATTAACCCTAAACTAACTAAACCCAAAACTCAACTATGAAAAAACTACCTTTTTTTGCTTTGTATTTTCTTATTTATTTCTCTATACAAATATACGGTCAAAAATACCTTAAGTTCCAGTTATTTACGGTGATTTTTGTTATAGAAAAGGGTGATTTTGGTCACTCAGAACCGTATGTTTTTAAAACCTGCCGGAGGGGTTTTATTGGTATGCAGGACAGGGGACATAGCCTTTGCTTTCTTGGCAGGTTTTCCAGCGAATGAGCAAATGGTGAGTTCCGTAATTATCTTTATTTATTGATGTGAATCCTAAGCCATAGGAATAGGCTATTTCAAATCGTTTTAGTTGTATGCCAAGTGCAGGTAATAAACCGGATGCTGCTTTTGTGCTGCCATAAAAGTATTGCCTGAAAGACAGGCCAAGCCATATCACCTGCCTGTAATATGTCTTAATATTAATATCTAACCGTTTATAGGTTAATTCTTTAAACAGAAATGCCAGTGATGGCTCAAGTTCAATATCTTTTGCCCTGAGAGGGATAACAATTCCTGCATGTGCAATATATAACCGCTGATTCCGGTCGGCCGTTACCGGGCTGGTTACATACGACAAGGCTGACAGCAGGTTTGAGGCAGAAACCCCGCTATAAAAAAATTGATTATAAACGGCTGTACCTACACTTAATGCAGGATTCCACACACTGATACGATTGCCTGTTATAATGGGATCATTATTGTAATTATTAAAATCGTGCTCATTTATTGAAATTTGTTGAACTCCTGCTGACAAACCCAGTGAGAGCATGGTTTCACTGGCATCTGATAATAATACATGGTAAGCATAGATCAGCCTTGCATTGAAATTTCTGAATGCACCATTCTGGTCGCGCGCAAGCATAAGCCCTACACCATTATAATTTTTGGCCCGGGAGAATGATACTCTTCCACGGGCAAAAATATACTGGGTGTTTGGTGCAGCTTTCATCCCCACCCACTGGTGGTTATCGGCCATACTCAGGGCAAGGCAGTTTTGCATCCCGGTATATGCAGGATTGGATATCTCATATTCTGGGAAATACTGATTATAAACAGGAAGGTCCTGAGACTGCAGTATATAATTCCAACCAAGTATGAGTAAAAACAGTGAAATCTTTTTCATCATCTTATTACTGTAACATAACCTTTTAGCGGAGGTGAACCATCATCAAATGCTATTACATACCAGTAAGAATCAGCTTTAACCGGAATACCATTGTATTTCCCGTCCCATCCGTTTTGATTTCCCCTGTATTTTACAAGCCTGTTACCGAACCGGTCAAATATTTCAATGGTGGCCTCCGGATTGGTCCGGAAATATTCAATTTCCCAGGTATCATTAATTCCATCGCCATTGGGGGTAAAAAATTCAGGTATATAAAGTTTCATGGTGATATTAATCTGGTCAAAGGCTTTACAACCATTGGTATCAGTCACCACCACACTGTATGTACCCGGTTGGCTTATGGTTATGGAAGACGATGTTTCGCTGGTCGACCATTCATAAGCCCTGAAGTTGTTTCCCGGGCTAAGTGTAACTGTAGTCCCCGGAAGTAATGAAGTGTCGTTGCCCAGTGAAATATCAGGATTTTCGAAAACTACAACATTCTTGCACAAAACCTGTTCAGTTGGCAAACCCTCATCAAGCGTCAGCGAAACGTTATAAATGCCAGGCCTGTTGTAAGTGACTTTGGGAGGGTTTCTCCTCGTGGATGAAGCAAGTGAAGCATTGTTACAGGGAGGGAAGAAGATGCGCGTGAGGGTGTTGTTGATATTAGCTGTCAGAACAAAAAGGGTATCATTTTCCCGAAATACCTCCGATAGCCCATGAGGCTGATACATGCCACCAATATTTCCTATCGGCTGGAAGGAAGGGTTTGTCATTATGTTATCGCCAAAATCAATACGAACAACTTCACTTATATAGTGATTAACTACAATACCAAAAATCATTTCACAGTCATGTATCATTGTGATATCAAAAGGTGAAGCCAGTGTTCCCGACCCACCCAGGTTTACACCCTCAGGTGTGTTCATCAGTGAATTGCCGAAACTGATTCTTGAAATTGTATGTGAATTGAAGTTGGTAACAAAAACGAGCCATGTATTGCCTTCAAGCATTGCATGCAGGCCACAGGGCATGTCGAGGCCGGCCGGATTGCCCAGGTTCTCTCCTGATGGTGTATTATTTAAGCCATTATTAAACACAAACCTTGTTAATGTGCTGGTGGTGTAATTGACTGTAAGGCCAATCCATGTATTGTTTTCCCTGTATAAAAATAAATCCATAGGATATGCCAAACCACCGATGTTGCCAAGATTGGTTACTGCAGGATTATTGGAGAGGCTGTTTCCGAAATCAAGTCGTATTAATGATGATTCAAAGCCAATACCGCCTGTAATAAAGCCATACCAGTTGCCGTTATCCTGCACAATCTGTATGCCTTCAATATGACTGATACCACCAGCATTGCCGAGGTTTTCAGAAACAGGATTATTGGAAAGGCTGCTGCCAAAAAAATTTCGTGTCAGCGTGGCATCAACATGGTTAGTGACGAATGAATAAAATCCTTCGGGTGTTTTCACAATGTCGATGAAGGCAGGTCCGTTTACCTGCCCTACATTGGTCATGTTTTCACCCTCGGGAATGTATGCAAGATTTCCTGAACAAAAATTCCAGTAATATGAAGAAGCATCACCCGACCGGTTTATGACCTGCATGGAATCGTTAATACATACTGTGTCGGGAATTTCAAAATCAATAATAATCTGTGCTCTGCTTTTATTCGTATAGCAAAACAAGCAAAAGCACAGTATTAAGTAAAAGCGTCCGGCAGGTCTTATCATAGGTAAAAATGGCAATCAGCCTGCATTAGTAATGTATTAATTTCATGCTTGAATGAAGCACATTTCCTTCTTCATCCGTTCCTTCCAATACAATCATATAAATGCCGCTGCGTAAACCCCCGGCTGTCCATTCAATGATATGCCTGCCGGCCGATACGGGCATTCCGGTGATCTTATGCAGTACACGACCTTCCATGTCTTTTACTGAAATAACAAGTGCTGAGACAGGTTTTTGCAGGTTATAACTGATATATAGTTGTTCAGAGAACGGATTAGGAAATGCATTCAATACTGACCCTTTATCACCATGCATTTCATTAATTCCAGAAACACTGCTACCGGCTTTAAACCGGAGGCTGTTATTAACTTCAAAAACTTCACGCGTGATGTTACCGTCATCAATGATAGCAACAAATTCGGTTTCCTCGTTTGTAGGCAACAGATATTCGGCATTAAGCACCATCTCACCATAGGTAGGCAATGAGTCAAGAAATAGTTCAGCCAATGGCAATTCGGCAATTCCGTCGCCTACTACAGGATATATTCTTAGCGCTATATTGTGGGCAGGTAAACCACGGTTGACGGCTGATACCTGAATGGTTACCCTGTTGCCATTAACAACCGATGTAGCGGCATAAAGCTGGAAGTCATGTATGCCGAACATTACTTTCGAATCATCAGTATATCCGTATGATGCATCAATGGATGTGCCTGTGTAAGTAACTTTTGAGGAAGCAATCAGCTTCATCAGGTCAGTCTTATCTTTAATGTCTTGCTTAAGTCTGAAATGCAGGAATACACGTTTCATTTCTCCGGGAACCAGTGCACCCAGGTTAAGGATAATATCCCCTCCGCTTAATGAAGCTCCTGCGGGCAGGCTATCGGCAAGTGTTTCATAAAATTTGCCCGGATTAATCCTGATCAGGCTGTTCGATGATATGTCATTACCGGTGTTGGTAATTTCAAACAGGATTTTGATGAAAATATCCTTGTCAGGTTCAAAAGCAAGCGTGTCTTCAATTTTATATCCGTTCACCGAATAGATCCTCTTTTCAATAATCAGGCGGGGGCCAACCGGTGTAACACTTAAAGGCCCGTGAGCAACTATCTGGCTACCCATCAGAACATCACTGAAGAGGAGCGATTCATTATTCACAACAGTCAGTTTTTCTCCTGTATTATAACTGTTGACAACGGCCTGCTGCAGGATGTAAAACTCAGTAGTGTCAACAGAAGGGAAATGAGCGAATGATCCAAGATCGATAGTTTCTTTGCTGCCTGTGTGACTTACAGGTAAAGAACGGGTCAGCGAGGCAAAATCAGCGGGTACTATTTCATGTGCAGCCCAGCGTACTTTTCCTGTAAAACTTAAATTAGCAGTTGCATTTACTTCGAGGTTCTGCAATCTGGCCTGCAGGATAACAAATTGCTCGAATTCCTTAACAATGCCGCTGCTGGTTTTCTCAGCCACACATATCATTGCAGGAGGTATGCTGAATGAGAAATTTCCTTTGTTTTGTCCTGTGTAATCGACTCTTTCGGTGTTGATTGCAAAGTTTATCTCATATATTTTTTTAGTGAGCGATGGGTCAATTTTGAAAAGGAATATGTAGTAAGCCCTGCGCGATGGTTGCAAGAGCGGCAGCACATTTCCGGGTTTTACAAGTACTTCACCTTCGGGCTGGTTAAAACGCCATCCGGCTTTAAAAGTGCCGATATCATCGCCTGGCACAAGAGGTCTCGGGTAAGCAACGTAACTCATCACAACACCTGTAGTGCCCATTTCAGCCGGTATTACCGGTGTAAGTGAAGTGTTAATCCAGTTATCGTCAGTACCGTTCATTACCTCAACTTTTACTTCCACAAAAGCACCGTTAACTGTTTTCGGGTATTCAGCAAGTTCAGGTATTGACGGGTCGGGATCAGGAATTAGTGTTATGGTTACATTATCCCTTACAGGATCAACGATCGATGACATCGAGATAACAGGTTCAATAAGACTGCATGGATCTTTGCCTCCAACCAGTGTGGTTGCTGATGCCTCACGGAAACCGTATGACAGATGATAGGGGTCAAACTGTGAATTAAAGGTATGTGGTTCATTTTCATCCTTTATCAGATGCCTTATATATACGGTGTCAGTTCCGTATTTAACCATTGAAGGCAAAGCCTCTGAGGTAACAGTAATATCTGTGCCTTTAGCAAAAGCTGACAATACATGAGAAAAGATAACCCAGGGCGAACCGCCGAAAATTTCTTCAACAACCAGTGTTCCACCTTTGCTGATGTCAAGCAGTCCTTCCCTGCCTTTTCCTTCATAATTGGCATGAATGCGGAAATGGGTTTTACCGAGTTTTTCGAAGAAATCATCGCCGTAAGTATTATCGGATCCTGAATACCATCCCGAATTCACCATACCGTAAATATCATCCCTGAAAGGTATGGCCGGATATCCGGGATATTCTTCGCCATTGCCAGGCATAAACTGATCGTGTAAAAATCCGGTTTTTGAGCAGAACCTGTCGCCACGGTCATCAATCCAGTCATCTTTGCCATCGAAATTATCATCATCAAAGGCAGGAGGTATTAATACCTGTGGCAAATAGATGTGGTATTCAAACGGGTCTTCCCAAATTTCAATGGTATTACCGGTATTAGGATTTGAAATCCAGGGTGTAAAAGGCTGTCCGTTTATTTCAATAATGGAATCGAGGGCATAACTACCGTCAGCATTTCGTGGCAGTGTAATAGTATATCCTCCCATACCTTTTGGAATGTCATAAATAAAATATCCGAACACACCGTCTCCGTACGAATCAACGCCATCAATGGCAAGTGAAGGATCATTAAAATCAACGTCATATCCGTAATTTCGTATCCAGTAATATGAATATTCGGTGGTTGCATCAATATCAAAGGTCAGTTTAGCTTTGCCTCTTGAAGGCAAATATGTGATAACGTTTCCCAGTGTATCCTTTATTTCAAAATTATTTGAAAGGTATTCAAACTGCAAAGGATTGGGCAGTGGCGCCCAGTAAGTATAGGTAGTTCTTATCGGAGTAACCCTTTCTTCATTGAAAATGGTTTTATAATCAATTTTTGAATACATGCTTTCTGACGGGGTAGGGTGGTACATATCAATTTCTTCGCCTCCCAGTGAAAGTACGGCAATAAATTCGTTATGAGGCTGAGGGGTTGTTCCTGCACAGCTGTCAGTAGGTTTCAGCTTGTAACCTGTGGCGAGGGTATCGATGAAAGTATATCCCTCGTAATTCCCTATCCGTTGGTAAATAAACTGTTTCCAGATAACATCTCCTTCTTCATCTCTTTCCATCCAGTGTTGCCATGTTGTGTCGGCAAGGTTAGCACTGTTGATATCAGGAGTGTAGGGATAAAACATGCCCGGTACAGGTGAAGGTACTTTGCCGTTAACATATCCGACACCGGCAGCCAGTGCTACCAGATCGGGAGGGTCAACCCAGATTTCATAAGAGCAATAAGGATCAAAATACTGATATCCGGCTACTTCACCAATATTCCAGGTAACTTTCCAGACTCTGATTTTATCACCGGGTTCCTCAACATCGACAATACCATCACCGTTGAGATCCTGTGCTCGGTTTCCGTCGTGGTCAATGTCTTCATAAACTATGTTTTCAAACCCGGGTTTAAGATGGCTCCATGGATTAGCCCAGTAAACTTCTTCTTCGGTTATTGTATAGCCTTTAGGATAAATTGAAGCTGTATCAAGCCAGGCATCAGGGTCACCGTCTGAATCCAGATCATACTCGGGATTATTCTGGTCATTGCTTCCTTTAAGCACATCAATAAACTTTCCTCCCGGGGTTTTCAGAATCGGAATATTTAATGACTGGTCGCTCCAGTAAAATGGGACATCCTTGGGTATGTATTGCGTATAAACAACTTCTTCGGCCGGTGTACGCTGTTTGTTTTCCATTATCATAAATACCTTGAAAGGCTGATAATAAAGACCAAGAAAATTTTTCCAGTTAACATCCGTATCAGCAAAAATCCTTGCACTGAACATGGCATTGGCATAATCATGGTTTTTTCCGAAAGCCATCAGGCCTTCAGAGGAAATATTGTAGGTAACCTTGCCTGAAGAGGCAATAAGATATTGTTTTTCAACCATATAATCATCTATGCTTTCATGAACCGGATCGTCAGGATCGGGAGTCCGCAGTCGGTAAACAATATACTTTTCTTCTTTAGACGAAAGTGTTATATTGCTGAATGTCAGTGTTGTATCAATTATTGAAAACGATCCCGGATATGAAGCTACTTCAACATACTTAAAATATCTGCCAATATGTTCGTTCAGTGTAAGGTTTTGAATCTCTTCACTTCCAAGGTTTCGTAAAACAATAACCACTTCAAAGGTATCAACCCTGTCAAACGAAACGGCATTGTCACCAACACCCAGATAGGAAGGTAACTGATTTTCCACACGCCTTGAAATATCAAGGTTGTGAGACAGGGTATATAAAAGGCTGTTAAGTGTCCACTGTAATTGTCGCCGGTTCTGCCCTGTGCCTGCCATTCCTCCTGCTGTAGGGAGACCCAGATTACAGAGTATTTTACCGCCTGTGCCGGTTTTCTTTTCAAATAATACAGGTCTGCCATCAGCCTCTGCATTGGCAATTACGGTTATCCCCGATGAATTTACAAGAGGAACAACCCCTGTATATAATTTATTGCCTGCGTCGGCAGCATTAAATCCTGCAGGGTGGGAGGGCGATGCTACTGTAATGTTTATCAATCCTTCAGTACCACTGTTTAAAACATTGGTGAAGTTAACTGTTCCGGATGGAAGGTAACCAAGCTTTTCAAGCATATACACTGCATTTCCTTCGGCATATATATTTCCACCCTTTGCAAGAAAGAGGTCAATTTTTTCTTTTAATCCGGGAAAGGCACTAATTATCTGGTCAATATAAAATTTACCATCATCTCCTTTGAAATTGCATGATGGAATTATCAGTATTTTTACCGAATCAGAAATGCCGTTGTTCATTATCTTTTGTTCATCGGCATACTCAATGACATCGGAGTAAAGAAAAGTTTCAAAAAGGTTTCTGAAATAAACCGCTTCCCAGCTGATGGTATTATCATTTGCCCTGATACTGCTTCTGAATATTAGTATTTTATCTGTTTTGACATTGAACTGGACCGACCTGTGTTCAACTGATGTCCAGTTATAACTGCCAATATAATTGCGTTTAACTGAGGAGAATTGCGGGGGCAGATCAACAGGAATTACAAAGTTCCCTTTATTGCTCCCGGAAGTCACCCAGTAAGCTGAATGTTCTCCGTAATCATCAAAGAGGGAGGTTTCAATATCTGTTTCATGATACGCTGCATCTGCAACAAATAAAACACTTTTGTAAGCACCGGTGAAATTGTCCTGTGACGTACCGGTCGGAATTACTGCTCCCGGTTGTGCAAAAACTGAAAACAATAAAAAGCAGCAGGAAGTAAAAAGGGCTATTTTTTTCATATTTAACGGTTTAGTTATTAAAAATCAGATGTTTTCACTTTGTGTGAAAATGGTTTTGCCTATTATTTATTATACTTCAAAATTAGTATGATTGTTTCAAAAATGAAACAGTTTCAGGTAAGAAACGAATTAATTGCTAATTAATTATAAATTTAAAAGAAAACAGAATACAATAATGGCTCGGCTGGTGCAATCTGTTTATGAGAAATGAGATACAAATTAACCCGATTCGTCAAAAAAACAACATGTTGATTATGGTGTCTCTGTTGACTATTTTTGGCTTAACTTTTTGGGTT
>CAZBCB010000103.1:0-8756 GCA_964489905.1 uncultured Bacteroidales bacterium | reverse complement strand
CCTTTATTTTGCAACGTTTAGTTCTGTTAATAATTGAAAATAAGACATTTTGACGCAATTAAATACAAATATATGCCAGATTGGCATTTATTTGTATTGTTTTTATAATGGTAAAGAATTTGAGAATTTACATAAAAACTAAAGAAATGAATCTGAATAATTTTACAATAAAAGCACAGGAAGCTATTCAGCAGGCATTTAGCATTGCTGAAGGCAATATGCACCAGGCTGTTGAAACAGGACATTTATTGAAAGGGATCATCAGTCAGGGTGAAAACACTTTTGATTTTCTGATGAAAAAAATGGATGTTGACATTCACGATCTCGAACGCGTGCTTGACAGCATTATACAATCATACCCCAGGGTCAGCGGTGGAGAACAATATTTATCATCCGGTGCAAGCAAGGCTTTGCAAAAGGCGCTTGATTTTTCAAAAGAATCAGGCGATCAGTTTGTATCTGTTGAAGCAGTTATTATGGGAATATTGCTTGCCGGAGATGCCGTTTCGAAGATGATGAAAGACTTTGGAGTTAATGAAAAAGATTTAAAGACTTCCATAAAAGAATTACGAAAAGGCTCCAGGGTTCAGAGCCAGACTGCCGAAGATACATTCAATGCGTTGAACCGATATGCCATTAACCTGAATGATCAGGCGCGCAATGGCAAACTCGATCCTGTGATTGGCAGAGATGAGGAAATCAGAAGAATTCTTCAGATATTATCGAGACGTACAAAAAACAATCCGGTTCTTATCGGAGAACCCGGAGTTGGTAAAACAGCCATTGCTGAGGGGCTTGCACACCGGATAGTATCAGGTGATGTTCCGGAAAACCTGAAATCTAAGCAGGTGTTCTCATTGGATATGGGTGCTCTCATTGCCGGCGCTAAATATAAGGGAGAATTTGAAGAAAGGCTTAAAGCAGTTGTTAAGGAAGTTATTTCATCAAACGGAGAAATAATTCTTTTTATTGATGAAATTCATACGCTCGTTGGCGCAGGCAAAAGTGAAGGAGCAATGGATGCTGCCAATATCCTAAAACCAGCCCTTGCACGCGGAGAATTAAGGGCTATTGGTGCGACAACTCTTGATGAATACCAGAAATACTTTGAAAAAGATAAAGCACTGGAACGAAGGTTCCAGATTGTAATGGTTGATGAGCCTGATGTGCAGAGTGCTATAGCTATTCTGCGTGGCTTACGCGAGAGGTATGAAAATCATCATAAGGTTCGTATTAAAAATGAAGCCCTTGTGGCCGCTGTTGAACTTTCATACCGTTATATTACTGAAAGACGTTTGCCCGATAAGGCGATTGACCTGATTGATGAGGCTGCTTCATCACTTAGGCTCGAAATGGATTCAGTACCTGCAGAGATTGATACGCTGGAACGAAAAATACAACAGCTTGAGATTGAAAGGGAAGCTATGAAAAGAGAAGGGGATACGAATCGCATTAAAGAAATAGCACGCGAAATAGCTGACCTGAATGAAGAAAGAAAAAACCTGAGGGCTAAATGGCAATCTGAGAAGGATATTATCATTAAAATTCAGACAATTAAACAACAAATAGAAAATTTTAAAATTGAAGCCGAACAGGCAGAAAGACAAGGTGATTATGGCAAGGTTGCTGAAATCAGATATGGCCGGATAAAAGAAGCCGAACGTAACCTTGAGGACCTTAATAATAAATTAAGAGAAATACAGGGCGATAATCCCTTGATTAAAGAGGAGGTCACTGCTGAAGATATTGCTGAGATTGTTTCAAAATGGACAGGGATTCCTGTTAACCGGATGTTACAGGGAGAACGCGAAAAACTTCTGAAACTGGAAGAAGAATTGCATAAAAGAATTATCGGACAGGATGAAGCTATTGCTGCTGTTTCAAATGCTGTGAGACGCAGCAGGGCAGGGCTGCAAAATGCAAAAAAACCTATTGGCTCATTTTTGTTTTTAGGCACAACGGGTGTTGGCAAAACTGAGCTTGCCAAAGCACTGGCTGAATATCTGTTTAATGATGAAAACCTGATTACCCGTATTGATATGTCGGAATATCAGGAAAGACATACCGTATCACGGCTGGTAGGAGCACCTCCGGGATATGTGGGTTATGAAGAAGGCGGTCAACTCACCGAAGCAATCCGCAGAAAACCCTATTCGGTTGTACTTCTCGACGAAATAGAAAAAGCACATCCGGATGTATTTAACATACTCCTTCAGGTGCTTGACGACGGAAGGCTGACAGATAATAAAGGAAGAGTCGTTAATTTTAAGAATACGATTATCATTATGACATCAAATGCAGGCTCACACCTTATTCAGGAAAATATGGCCCTGTTAACCGAACAAAACAGGGAAGAAATTATTGAAAAAACGAAAGAACAGGTATTTGAACTGCTTAAAAAGACAATTCGTCCGGAATTTCTTAACCGTATCGACGATCTGATTATGTTTATGCCTCTTACAAAAGAAGAGGTTAAACAAATAGTAAAACTACAATTTAATCACATTGCCAATATGTTAAAGGAAAATGAAATTACAGTTGAAATTTCTGAAGCTGCCGTTCAGTGGCTTGCCGACCGGGGTTATGATCCTCAGTTCGGAGCAAGACCTATTAAAAGATTGATTGAAAAAAACATAGTAAATGAACTTTCACGTGAAATCCTTGCAGGAAGTGTGAAAAAAGACGATGCAATTTTAATTGACTGCAAAGATGATTCGTTAATGTTTATTAATAAAAGCTAAAACTGTCCTGTCAGGAAAAGCTTTTAATACAGTCATCAAGGTTATTATGTATTTCAAATACGTTATGAAGCTGAAGTAATTTGAAAAGCTCCATAACTTCAGGTTCAATATTACATAATTTAAACTGTCCATGACTGTTGTTTGCCGTTTTTAATATTGACAGAAAGACACCAAACCCAGAACTGTCAATAAATCTGATACCTTCCAGATTTAATATCAGCTTTGTATCGGGTTTGTTAAACAAACTCTTAAGCTCTTCCTTAACAGGTTCGGTGATTAAGGCGTTAAACCTGTCAATATTATCAAACCTTACAACGATGACATTATTTATTTTATCAGTTTTTAGCATGGGTTTAGGTTTAAAAATAATTATCTAGATTTTTAAGTACATCATTTAATTCCTTTATTGCAATTTGTGTTTCATCTTTAAAAAAAGAAAGAATAACAGGATATTTTTCAGGCTCCTTACTCTCTTTGGCAAGATTTTCAAGATTTTTTAGCTCTTTCGCAAGCTTATCAAGCCCCATAATAGAAATCGATGATTTGGCCTTATGGGCAAGCTTCCCTAATTGTTCATATTCCTTTTTTTCCAGATGATTTTCCATATCATGCGTAAATTCTTCAACCTGATTAATAAATATGGTAATCATCTCTCTCACAAGATCTTTGTTACCTCCTGACATTTCCTTCAGATAGGTCAGATTGGTTTTCATAATTAAGAATTAAAGAAAAAAAGATTAATTAATATTGCAGTTAAAATAAGAAATTTTCTGAAATATTAACTAATTTTTTTATTTTTAGTTTTCAATATTCAAATTTAAGTTACTTTAAAATAAATTAAAACCGATATATGAACAAACACCTTGCCATAGGGTTATTTTTGATTAACCTATTAATATTTAATAATTTAACTATTCAGGTGGCTGGTCAGCAATCAGCAACAGGCGATCGTAAAATGGCCGAAGAGGCATATAATCGAAGTGTTGATAAAATCAGCCAGAAAGATTATGCTCAGGCACTTATTGAAATCAATCAGGCAGTGAAGCTTGACCCTGCATTTGCTGAAGCCTTTTTACTTAAAGCACGAATTGAGTACCAGCTTGGAAATTATTCCGAAGCTATGAATGATGCAAACCGAGCTGTTGATCTTAATTCGTTTCTGGGTGAAGCCTATTTTTACAGGGCGTTTATTGCATTTGCCTTTGACACATCACTGGTTAAGGGGGCTGACCTTGATAAAGCCGTACAACTGGGTTTTAACGACGCTTCAGCTTATTATTACCGAGGCTTGTACAAATTAATGAAAGGGAAAAATACTGACGCCATCAGTGATTTCAGTGCAGCAATAGAAAAAAAACCTAATCATGCAATGGCATATAACGACCGGGGTACAGCACGTTATCGTACTGAGGATTATCAGGGTGCTGTGTATGACTTCAGGGTGGCTGTTAACCTCGATCCAAAACTGGCTGTTGCTTATGTCAATATGGGAAATGCCAAAAAGAAAATTGGTGATTATCAGGGGGCAATTACTGATTTTAATACAGCACTTAACTATGATACTTCACTGGTGAATGTATATAATTACAGGGGAGAGGCGTTCCTGATAACAGGTGATTATGAATCGGCCCTTAAGGATTTTGAAACAATGTTATCACGCAAACCTGACGATGGTTTTGCATTGATTGGCATAGGCAATGTATATCTGAAAAAGAACGAACTGGATAAAGCTGAAGAAATTTTTAATAAGGTTATTAAACTTTATCCCGGTATGGGAGAAGCTTATCTTAACAGAGGGCTTTTATTGGAACTTAAAGGAGACCTTGAAGGGGCCTGCAGTGACTGGAAAACGGCCAGTACGTTGGGTATAGGTGTTTCAGCCGAATTTCTTAAAGAATGTAAAAAATAAAGCAGGATGAGTATTATGCAAACTTCTGTCATAAAAATTAAAGATATGAAATATATATTGATATTTCTTTCCGCTTTTTCAATAATCACAGTTACAGAAGCTCAGCAAAGGCTTAAGGTGAGAAGATCGGAATTTAAAGTAACTGATGTGGGGCTTAAAGAAGCATGGAAATCAGTCAAAGAAGGAAACAGGCTTTTTGATGAGGGTTTAGGTACCCTCAGCGATGCCCGTACATCATACCTTAACGCATATCGTTACAATCCGAATACTCCTGAGCTGAATTATAATATTGGCCTTTGCTATTTATATACCGATGATAAATTTGAAGCTATTAAATATCTTTCGAAAGCAGCCAATGCAAACCCTGATATAAGTCCTGACATAAAATACCAGCTTGGCAGGGCTTATCAAATGACACTTGACTTTGATAAGGCCATCAGTTTTTATACCGATTATAATAACTTTATTGCCGGGCAAAGAAATTCATATTACCAGATAATGCAGGTTAACCGGTTAATTGAACAATGCCGTAATGGGAAAGAGCTTGTGGCCAGCCCGCTTCGTGTAGTTATCAATAACATAGGCCCGGCAGTGAATTCGGTTGAGGACGATTATAACCCTTTGCTTACTTCAGATGAGGCTATTATGTTTTTCACTTCGCGGAGGCAGCTTGATGAGGACAGCCGTCGCAATCCTTTTGATAATAAATATTATGAAGATATTTATTATACTCATTACGGTGCCGGCAAATGGATGGAGGCTAAGCGGATGGAAAAACCAATAAATAAAACCAAAAATAATAATAATAATGCAGCTGTCGCACTCTCAGCAGACGATAATACGATGTACCTGTATGACGGCCATAAAAATGCCGGTGATTTTAAAATGTCGGTAAACATCTCAGGTGTATGGAAAAAACCTAAACCTGTAAGAGGTTTTGTTAATTCAAGATACAGGGAAACATCTCTTTGCCTTTCCAAAGATGGCAATACCATGTATTTTATTTCAAATTATAAAAAAGGAGGACTGGGCGGTACTGATATTTATGTTTCAACAAAATTGCCTGACGGGAGATGGGATATTCCCAAAAACCTCGGCCCCATGATTAATACCAAATATGATGAAGCAGCAGTGAGACTTTCTGCTAATGACAGCATACTCTATTTCAGTTCAAAGGGTCATAATTCAATGGGCGGCTATGATATCTTTTATTCTGAACTCTTACCGGGTAAGCAATGGTCTATGCCAAAAAACATTGGCTATCCGATTAATACTCCTGATGATGATTTGTTTTTCACACCTTCCTCAAAAAGTAAAAGTGCTTATTATTCCACTATACTTGAAAAAGGCATAGGTGGTAAAGATATTTACAAGGTAGTATTTTTGGGTGCTGAAAAAGAAGTAATATTTCCCGACGCATTTATGATAGTCAGAGGTTTTCTTCCGCCTCATGAGAATGCATTTTTTATTCCTCCTCTTAAATTTACTATTGATACCATGCTTCTGGTGAAAGGACTAATTACAGATTCTGAAACCGGTGCGCCCGTATTTGCCAAAATGGATGTAATAGATAACGACGTTAGCCGTGTAATTGCAACCACTACCTCTGACACCACAGGAAAATATTTTATAAAAATACCACAGCCCAAAAACTATGGAGTTGAAATAGTAGCACGTAACTACATGCTTTATCTTGATGTGCTTGACCTTTCCAAAGAATCATACCGCAATGAAATCATACGCAATTTCAAACTCGAGCCTATTGAAGTTGGCGCCAAGATGATTCTGAAAAACATTTTCTTTGAATTCGGGAAATCAACACTTAAGCCTGAATCATTTATTCAGCTCGATAATGTTGTGTTACTCATGAAATCAACACCTAATCTTAAGATAGAAATTTCAGGGCATACCGATAATGTTGGTTCTGCAAAAGCTAATCAAAAGCTATCTGAAGACAGGGCAAAAGCTGTAGTTGATTACATAGTAAGCAGAGGAATTGATATTAGCCGGCTTGTATATAAAGGCTATGGATTTACTCAGCCGGTTGCTCCCAATACCACTGCTGAAGGCAGGGCACAAAACCGCAGGGTCGAATTCAAGATCATCGGCAAGTAATTGTTGAAAACATATTTTTTACGATACAGATAACAGCTATCAAAAATCATGATTGCTGAAAAGAAGAGTTTTTATTTTTGTTAAGGAAAAAATTCATGTGATGAAAAAGACAATGTTTTATCCAAGGCATATTGCACTTGGTGCACGTATGGTTGAGTTTGCCGGTTTTCAGATGCCGCTGGAATATAGCGGAGTGATCGCCGAACATCTCGCTGTTAGAAATGCTGTTGGTGTTTTTGATGTTTCTCATATGGGCGAAATATGGGTTAAAGGTTCATCAGCCCTTGACCTGTTACAGAAAATTACAACTAACGATGTTTCCCTGCTTACTCCGGGTAAAGCCCAGTATTCATGCATGCCAAACGGGAAAGGGGGTATTGTGGATGACCTTATCATCTATCAGTATGAGGACAAAAAATTCCTCCTTGTAGTAAATGCAGCCAATATTGAAAAAGACTGGAACTGGATTAACAGCCAGAATGATTTTGGTGCCGAACTTGAAAATGCTTCGGATCGGATATCGCAACTTGCCGTTCAGGGTTCAAAAGCGATCAATGTGTTGCAGAAGATAACTGAAATCAATCTTGAGAAAATTGCTCCTTTTACTTTCGTAACCGGTTCTATTGCCGGCATAAAAAATGTCATTATCGCAGCCACAGGTTACACCGGTGCAGGAGGGTTTGAGTTATATCATTATAATGAGGATGCACTTAAATTATGGGACGCAATTTTTGAGGCCGGGGCCGAATATGACATTCGTCCTGCCGGTCTTGCCGCCCGTGATACACTCAGGCTCGAAATGGGTTATTGCCTTTATGGCAATGATATTGATGATACAACCTCCCCGATTGAAGCCGGATTGGGCTGGATTACAAAATTTAAGGAAGGCAAGGATTTTATTGACCGTGAAAAGCTTTTTTACCAGAAAACGTATGGCGTTGAACGGATGCTTGTTGGCTTTGAAATGATTGACAGGGGTATTCCGCGTCATAACTATGCTATTTCAGATGAAAAAGGCAATAAAATAGGCACAGTAACTTCAGGCACTATGTCGCCTTCCCTGAAAACTGGTATAGGTATGGGGTATGTGCCATCTGCCTGTTCACATCCCGGCGATATCATCTTTGTCAATATCAGGGAAAAACTTCTTAAAGCTAAAGTAGTAAAAATGCCATTTTATAAAAAACCTGCATAATAGCCCAAATATCATTTATCAGTTTCAATGAAAACCGGTCAGCAGAAAATAGAAGTTTGCTTTACGCCTGCAGTTTATAGTGAATTCAGAAATGACAATGCCATTGTAGTTGTTGTTGATATACTCAGGGCTACTTCGGCAATTATCACGGCTTTTATGTATGGTGCAAAAAGAATAATACCCGTTGCTACCCTCGAGGAAGCTAAAGCATACAAAGAAAAGGGTTTTATTGTTGCCGCCGAACGCGACGGAATAAAACGTGATTTTGCTGATTTTGGCAATTCACCTTTTAATTTTCAGCAGGATTTTATCCGTGATAAGGAAATAGTGTACTCCACAACCAATGGAACACAATGCATAATGATGGCACAAAACAGTTATCGTGTTTTAATCGGCGGCTATCTCAATATTGATGCCCTTGTTAAGTATATTACCGGTTGCCAAAGGGATGTTCTGATTTTATGCGCTGCATGGAAGAATAAATTCAATCTTGAAGATACGCTTTTTGCAGGTGCACTGACTGAAAAACTGCTGCATGATAAAAATTATTATACCATTTGCGATTCGGCACATGCATCGGTTGATCTTTGGAATATAGCCCGCACTGATATTATGCAGTATATTGAAAAGGCTGCCCAACGACACCGTCTTAGAAAAAACAACCTTGATGATGTTATTGGTTATTGCCATACGATGAACCTGACTGATATTATTCCCGCTCTTAAAGAACATTATCTTGTAAAACTCTCAGAATTAGATAATAAATAATGTTCAAAAAGATGTTGGTAAGTGAGTA
>CAZBCB010000102.1:0-8792 GCA_964489905.1 uncultured Bacteroidales bacterium | reverse complement strand
AAAATAAATATCTTTATTACTAAAATATTTGAGTGATTATTTTTCGCTTACTTTATAAATTAACCTAAATATTCTGTTACTAAAATATCATCATGATGAAAAACATAACCTCATTAAGTCCGGCTGAAGTCTGGAAACATTTTTATGCGCTTACACAAATTCCCAGACCATCCAAAAAAGAAGGCAGGGTAATTGAGTTCATTAAAGCATTCGGGCAGCAGGCAGGTCTTGAAACAATAACCGATGCAGCAGGTAACATAGTTATCCGTAAACCTGCAACCCATGGCATGGAAAGCAAAAAAGGAGTCATTCTTCAGGCGCACGTGGATATGGTACCTCAGAAAAACAGTAATAAGATCCACAACTTTGAAACAGACCCTATTGAGGCAATTATTGACGACGAATGGGTTAAGGCCAACGGTACAACACTGGGTGCCGACAATGGAATAGGAGTAGCTGCTATACTTGCTGTTCTTGAGTCAAAAACACTTATACATGGACCATTGGAAGCCCTGTTTACTGTTGATGAAGAAACCGGGATGACCGGTGCTTTTGCTTTAAAACCAGATATGCTTAAGGGCGATATATTATTAAACCTTGATTCCGAAGATGAAGGTGAATTGTTTGTAGGCTGTGCCGGAGGAATGGACGGTAACTTTCAGTTTGAATACATTGCTGATAATCAGTTTAAAGATTATGTGCCTTACAGAATACATATATCAGGATTAAAAGGTGGTCATTCAGGGCTTGACATCCATCTCGGACGCGGTAATTCAAATTTTATCCTCTTTCGCATTTTATATGGTACATCGAGGAAGGCTGATATCAGAATTTCCGAAATTGAAGGCGGTAATATGCGTAATGCTATACCGCGTGAAGCTTTTGCCAGCATTGTTGTTCCGTCAGACAAAGAATCAGAGATAATTAAAACAATTGAAAATATAGCACAGACAATCAAAACCGAATTGCGTAACCGTGAACCGGATTTAAAAATTGAAATCACCAGAATTCCGTCTGTAAAAAGGTTAATGGAATTATCCTTCCAGAAACGCCTGATAGCAGCTATTTACGCATGTCCAAACGGTGTTATACGTATGAGTGATGACATGCCCGGATTAGTTGAAACTTCAACCAATCTTGCCATAGTTAAAACCCACGAAAACAATGTAATGGTGCATTGTCTTTTACGCAGTTCGGTCGATTCAGCCAAACTGGCTCTGGCCGATCGCATGAGGTCATTATTTGAGCTCGCCGGAGCAAAAGTTGAATTTACCGGATCATATCCCGGATGGAAACCGGATATGAACTCTGCAATACTTAAAGTGATGAAGCAAGTGTATCAGAAGAAATATGGCATCACTCCTGAAATAAAAGCGGTACATGCCGGACTCGAATGCGGTATCATTGGAGGTACTTATCCAAACCTCGACATGATTTCCTTTGGCCCCACAATAAGGCATCCGCATTCACCTGATGAAAAAGTGAATATTCCAAGTGTTCAGAAATTCTGGGATTTTCTTACCGAAACACTTAAAAATATTCCCTAAACCCCAATTCATCAATTGAAAAAATCAATTGACGAATCTCGGATAAATTTAATGCGTCTGCATTTTCATAGAATACGGGGACAGAGGGTTTAGCGATTAATTTTGCCGGACGATGCAAGATTGAATATCGCTTACCTTTTAGAGCTTAATCATTACCAACTATCTGCTTATCTTATAACTATGCTCTGTACTAATATACATCAAAAATCGGAGTAACTGTCATCATCAGCTCGCTTGGCTTACCAAAGTATGGCCATGATGTAATAAGAATATCAGCACCCGATTTGCAGTAATCCTCAACAGTATCAGGATTAATATTATTTGACACTGCCAGTTTAATGTTGGCGGCGGATGCCTTCAATTCTTTCTTAAAAGTTTTAATCTGCTGGGGTACCATCTGATTAAGCTGTATTATGTCAACCCCTGCATGAATAACCTTGCGTGCTTCTTCAAGACTTTTAACTTCAACCACAATAGGCCTGCCTCCACTAAGGTGTTTCCTCTCTTTTAAACGCTTTTCAAGGCATTCAAGGCCACCTAAAAAACTCACGTGATTATCAAAAATTAATATAGAATCAGATAATCCCATTCTTTGTATGGTTGCACCTCCGGCTAAAACAGCTTTCAATGCAATTTTTTTTGTAAACGGAATGGTTTTGCGGCTCGTTGTAAGAATAATTTCAGGATTAATTTCTTTTATTTTATCTGATAATACGCGTGTACGGGTTGCAATACCGGAGGCAAAAGTCATAAGGTTTTCACACACTTTCATAACAGCCTGTATATTCTTAGTAAGCCCTTCACCTTCCATAAATTTAATGCCTTTTTCGATATATTCTCCGCTGGGCGTGAATAAAGTAGTTTGTATGCCTACTTTATTAAAAATTTTCATCACTTCTTCAGTGCAGCAAACTACTGTATTTTCAAGGGTAAAAAACTGTATCTTTGCCGGTTTGTTTTCTAATTTCAGCAAAGACGTCGTAATGTCAATAAACGGAACATCTTCAATAAGAAGATCATCAATTTCTTTATCTGTAAAGTATATCATTTTTATCAGTTTTTATTTATTATAATTTCATTATTACCAACACGAAAAAATATTTATCACATTCAGGCAAAATGTATTACAAATATTTCGTCCAGAAAAAATAAGGAGGGTCAGACTCATTGAAATCAAGGCTTCTGTATAAATTTTGAGCTACTATATTATCCTTTCGTACCTCAAGGGTAATTTTTGAACAGCCTTTTTTACGGGCAAAATCAATAACTCCCTCCAGTAATATTTTCCCTGCCCCTCTTCCTCTATATTCTTTTAAAACAATTACATCATGAATGTTAATGAACGGCTTTAATGAAAACGTTGCAAAATTAATGAAACAATTGGCAAGCCCGATAATCTTGTCATCAGCAGCAATAAAAAGAACAAGTTTCGAAGGATGATTTTTCAACCCCTCTATTAATATATTACGTTGATGATGTGAATAAGGTTGCCCTCCTCCCATTTTATCTGTTATATAAGCATTCATTAATTCAGCCAATGCCTCACAATGAGTAGGATTGACAAAATCACATTCAAAAACTTTAAATGATGACATACTCATTATTCTTTTCTGTACCTAATTTATACAATTTATGGCTTTCTTTCATTAATTCACAGCAGGAAATATCGTTTTATTACTAATTCATCAATTGCTAAAATCAATTGACGAATTATAGATTATTTGAAAGGTAACCCTCCCGATTAATCGAAATAAATAATATAGTTCGGCTTTATAAAGTTTCCTAATGATTAATTTGAGATTAATAAACTTAAAATGCCCCAAAAAACAAGGACAAAATAACTAATTTTTAGTTTCATACTTTATACGTTAATTTACCAAAAAAATCAGATAGATTAATCAACTGAAATAGTATTCCTTTTTAAAGTTTTACTTGCTAATCAAAAATCTTAATTTAAAATGGTAACGTATTTTAATCAAGACTAAATGACTGCTAATTTTCAATCATTTTAAATCCTTTGCCATGCACATTAATAATCTGAACTTTGGGATCATTTTTCAGGTATTTCCTGAGTTTGGCGATGTAAACATCCATACTGCGTGCATTGAAATAATTATCGTCTATCCATATCGTTTTTAATGCAAAATTTCTGTCGAGGATGGTATTTTTATGAAGGCATAATAATTTAAGCAGCTCTGATTCTTTAGTAGTGAGCTTTTGTTCTTCTTTACCGAATTTCAGTATCTGAGTCTTCGTATTGAAGATGTATTCACCTATTTTAAATTCTTGCTGACTATTATCGGTTATATCCTTCTTAGTCCTGCGCAGAATGGCCTCTATTCTGAAGAGCATCTCTTCCATATTGAAAGGTTTTGTGATGTAATCGTCGGCACCTGCCTTAAAACCTTCAATAATGTCTTCTTTAAACGATTTTGCCGTAAGAAAAATAATGGGGATTTCTGTATTGGTCATTCTGATCTCACGGGCCAGTGTGAAACCATCTTTTACAGGCATCATCACATCGAGGATGCAAATGTCATAATGATTTTTGATAAAACTTTTATAGGCTTTGTCTCCGTTAACAAACCATGAGCAATCATATGACTTGGCTATCAGATACTCACGAAGCAGCATGCCAAGGTTTTCATCGTCCTCAGCAAGCAAAATTTTTATCTTGTTCATGATGCAGAATAATTTTCATTCAATGGCAAATATATGGTAAAAGTACTTCCCTCATATAACTGACTATCAACTTCTATACTTCCGTTATGTTCTTCGATAATTTTTTTAACATAGCTCAAACCAAGCCCAAAGCCTTTAACATTATGGATATTGCCTGTAGGTACACGGTAAAACTTTTCAAATATCCTTTTCTGGTCGGCCTTGCTTATCCCAATGCCATTATCTGCCACTGATATGGCAAGACAGTTTTTGATATTCCGTGTTGAAACCGTTATTTCGGGTTCGCGGGTACAATATTTCATGGCATTGTCAATCAGGTTGGTCAGTACATTGGTTATGTGCACAGTGTCAACATCAATGACATATTGCTCTGCATTAAGTGCCGGCCTGATTACGCCACCCCTGCTCTTTAACTGAATGGCGTAGTTTTCAATTATGTTTCTGATGAGTTCATGCATATCAGTTTCCTTGAGCCTCAGTTTTACTTTTCCTTTATCAAAAACTGCCATCTGAAGCACTTTTTCAACCTGATAACCCAGACGCCTGCTTTCATCGGCGATAACCTTAGAAATATGGTCAATGTTTTTAAGATTTGCAGGCAGGCTGTTGTCAGCTAACATTTGAGAAGCCAATGAAATGGTTGAGATAGGCGTTTTCAGTTCATGTGTCATATTATTAACAAAGTCGTTTCTGATTTCAGCCAGTTTTTTCTGGCGGAACAAATATATGACAGAGATGGAGAATGCAACAGTTATAATAATGGTGAGTAATACCGATGCCAATATCATGAAACTGAAGGATCTGAAAAGAAAATTTTCTTTCTGGGGAAAATAAACCGACAGGTAATTGGAACTGGCAAAAATATCATCCGGGAAAAGCTGTACAGCAAAATAATCATTCTCTCCCTGTGCTTTATAATTAACCGATTTAAAAGCAGTTTCGTTATTCCATTTAATAACGGCATATTCATAAGGTATGTTTATGCCATACTGCATGAAGGCATCATTAAGAATTTCTTCAAGTTCGGCTTTGCTGATGCGGTTTTCAATTTGCGGAGTTACAAGAAACATACCAGCTATTATTCGGTTAAGGAATGTTTTTTTATCAATAATTCTTTTATTAATTGCCGGTTCAAAATAATATTTGCGGGTGATCATTTCTTTTTTTCTTTCCTGCAAATCCGACCGTTTTTCTTCAATGACAAAAAACGAATCAGCAGCGGTTCCTGAATTTGTTGGATTAATATTATGATTTGCTTCAGTTTGTTTCGGAATATGGACAGAAATATCATTATGTTTTTTAATGGTTATTCCTGAATCTGTTCTGGTTTTCATCTGGCCTGAGATGCCGGTGGTATCAACTCCCAGTAATTCCATTTCATCAATAATAAGCCTCACTGCTTCTCGCTCCTGAATTGTTTTGCTAAGATCAGTCAAGGCATTATTAACAAGTTGGTTGAACTGTTTTTCCTGGATGGTTATGGCATTTTTAATCCAGTAGGCCTGAACAAATATTAACCCCATCAGAGCAAGGGTCATCAGAACAATAATTATCCAGATGGATTGTTGCCGCATAGTATGTTCAAATAAAAAAGAACCAGACAGCTAATATACGTTACAACTCTCAATAAATTATACAGAGGTATCCTATAAATATAATCAGTCAGGGAAAAATCATTATTAATTATTCATCAAGATGCATCAATCGTTTTTTTGATTTCAGCGAGTTTACGTTTATAGTAAATACTGCAGAGATTATTGATACTGTTTTAAGTTTTCTGGTGATGTCTTCAATGAAGCTATCAGAAAATGAGCCTTTAATAAAAAGAAAATAGTCAATTGTCCTGTATTCCGGCACCAGTATGCCTTCAGGGCAAATATTTGAAATAATATAAAAGTTATATTGAAGTGTTTCATCTTCATAAAAATAACGGCTGAATTCAATAACATTCCCCTGTTTGTCAGTTACTTTCAGGTTGCTGGACTTAATAAATGATAACTGCAGGCCTGTATTGATTGCCCAGATTAACCGGTAATCATTTTCATGACATGATATTCCGATTGTATGAAATGGAAAGTGTTCATCAATTTTAAGCTTGTGAATTTTTTTTGTTTTTTCCTGTTTTTTCATCACGAAAATGATTTCGGCTGAAATTTATGACAATTTTTTGAGCGGTAAAAAGCAAAAATGGTGGTTATCCTTCAATAATTTTAAGAGCCTGCCTGGCAGCATTTTGTTCAGCATCCTTTTTTGAAGTGCCGATTCCACGGCCTACTATCTCATCGACAATAAACAGATGAGAAATAAAGACAACAGTATTAAGATTTTCGTCAAACTCTTCAAAACTGGCAAAGTTGACTGATTTTTTATGTTTTTGTCCCCATTCGATAATACGACTTTTGAAATCGGTTTCAGTCTCCTGAAGTTTAGCAACATTAATATGATTCTGAATAATTCTTTCGATAATAAGTTTTTTGGTTTTCTTAAAGCCTTTATCAAGATATATTGCACCTACCAGTGCTTCAAGGGCATCACCATAAACCGAGCGGGGGTTGTCGTTTGACATTCTCGACATAATAAGGTTGCTGATTCCCAGTTTTATGGCTATGTGATTGAGGTTTTCGCGATTAACGATTTTTGAGCGCATCCGGGTAAGAAATCCTTCGTCTTTATCGGGATATTTTTCAAACAAATATTCGGCAATTATGGCATCCAGAATAGCATCACCAAGGAACTCAAGCCTTTCGTTGTTGATGTGTTGATTTTTAAATACATTGGAAGAAACAGATCTGTGCACAAAAGCCAGTTGATATAAACGAAGATTCCGCGGCTTGTAGCCTAAAATATTCTTCAGATTTTTTATGAAATGTTTTTCCGGAGGGAATAAAAACCTGTCAGTTCGATGCTTTTGTTTAGACACAGACTATTCCGTGTATTTTTTAAAGATTACTGAAAAATTATGTCCGCCAAAGCCAAAGGTATTACTCAGGGCAGTATTGACAATTCTTTTCTGGGCTTTGTTGACCGTAAGGTTCAGGTTTGGGTCAATTTCAGGATCAGGTGTGCTGAAATTAATTGTTGGCGGTACGATATCATTTTTAACAGCCAGTACTGAAGCAATGGCTTCAACAGCGCCTGCTGCACCGAGCAGATGTCCGGTCATTGATTTGGTTGAGCTGATATTGAGCTTGTATGCATGTTCACCAAAGAGGCTGACTATAGCTCTGGCTTCAGAAATATCACCCAGCGGAGTTGCTGTTCCGTGAACATTAATGTAATCAATGTCTTCAGGCTTCATATTGGCATCTTCGAGGGCATTTTTCATAACCAGACGCGCCCCCAGCCCTTCGGGATGCGGTGCTGTAAGATGATAAGCATCAGCCGACATGCCTCCACCAACCATTTCGGCATAAATTTTAGCTCCGCGTTTTTTGGCGTGTTCAAGTTCTTCAAGGATAAGTGTACCAGAACCTTCACCCATAACAAATCCATCCCGTGTTTTATCAAACGGGCGGCTAGCTGTTTTATATTCTGCATTGTTGGTTGACAATGCCTGCATTGCATTAAAACCACCAAGCCCGGGTTCATTGATTCCGGCTTCAGAACCACCGGTAACAAACATTATGGCTTTTCCGAGCCTGATATAGTTAAATGCATCAACAATAGCATTGGTAGATGTTGCACAGGCTGAAACGGTAGCATAATTAGGCCCCATAAATCCATATTTAATGGATATATGACCGGCAGCAATATCCGAAATTATTTTCGGAATGAAAAAGGGATTAAACCTTGGCGTGCCATCTCCTTTGGCATAATCACGCAATTCAGTAAAAAAAGTTCCAAATCCGCCAATACCCGAGCCATAAATTACTCCAACTTTTTCACGATCAAGTGATTCAATATCTACGCCCGAATCTTTAATAGCTTCATCAGTAGCAACAAGCGCAAACATGGTAAACAGATCAAGTTTGCGGGCTTCTTTACGTTCAAAGTAATTTTCGGGATTGAAATTTTTAACCTCACAGGCAAACCGAGTCTTAAACCTATCAGGATTAAAACGGGTAATTATTTCAGCACCACTGACACCATTGACCAGTCCGTTCCAGAATTCACTGACTGAATTACCAAGCGGAGTGACAGCGCCCAGCCCTGTGACAACTACCCGTTTCAATTCCATGATAAATAAACGTTTGTTAGTAAGTGTGGTTTACTGCTTTACGTTTTCTTCAATGTATTTAATAGCTTCGCCAACAGTTGAAATGTTTTCAGCTGCATCATCAGGGATCCCGATGTTGAATTCTTTTTCAAATTCCATAATTAATTCAACGGTATCCAATGAATCAGCACCTAAATCATTTGTAAAACTGGCTTCAGGTGTAACTTCACTTTCATCAACGCCCAGCTTGTCAACGATAATAGCTTTTACTCTTGATGCAATGTCTGACATAATACCAAATGTTTTAATTAATTAATAATTTTTTAAAAATGATTTGCAAAGAAAATGCAATAATAAGAAAAAACAAACAAAATTTTATTTTTCTTTGACATTGTTAATAAGATTAT
>CAZBCB010000101.1:0-8806 GCA_964489905.1 uncultured Bacteroidales bacterium | reverse complement strand
CTATCCGTTTAAAAAATTACGATTATCCCAAGTAATATGAATTTACAAATTCATCGTACTTGGGTTTAAGCTATTTAAGGACTATAAGTTTTTTCATATCATGATATTGTTCGGCTTCCATCTTATAAAAATATACTCCGTTTGACAGATTTGATGCATTAAACTGCACCGAATGATTACCTTCATTCTGATAATCGTTGACCAGCGTTTCAATCTCTCTTCCATGAAAATCAAATACTTTTATAGTTACAAATGAACTTTTCGGTAATTGATAGTTAATGAATGTATTTGAACTTACAGGATTCGGAAAATTCTGAAATAGCATAAATCCGTCTATGCTTTTGGGTTCCATCCCGCTAACCAATACAGAATCATCGACGTGAATATGATTTGTCCCCTTCTCAATTAAAATCATTTGAACAGACCTTCTAGGTGATAAAAATTTAATCTCTCCGTCAATTGTATAAGCATTTGCATCAATGTCAAATAGTTGTTCATAAGGTCCCCACTGATAAGCTGAGCTGGAACCTATGCCGTTAATATAAACATTGGGAGAAAAATCACCATTATCAGTTCCGCCGGTAAATGAGTATATATAGTATTTATTGCCAACACCAACAGAGTCTGTACTCACGGTGACCACTCTCTGAGTAGTATCCTTGTTTATAATAATCAAAGCAGTCTCGCCTGATGAATATGTTGAAGCATAACTTAGTATAGCAGTATTTGATGAAGAGGAAGAAATGGCCAAATCACCTAATATTTTTTGTAAATAGGTAAGGTAATAAAACTCTGCATGAGGATGATTTAAATAGTTTGCATCCGAACCACCATAGAACATGGTTGTAGCACCTGATATAAGGAGCCATCTTGCACCCAATCCGAAGTTATTTTTTATTAATTCACAAATAAGAATAACTGCCTGCATGCCATTTATATAAGAAACTGATGCAGCATCGTTCCCTCCCCACATGTTATATTCTGTCAATGCTACAGGCTTCGGATATGCTCCTTTTTTAATAATATCCTGTTTAATAAAATCCATGTTTTGTTTAACATTTGTTTGTGCACTACTAAAAATTTTGGCGACAGTTGTATTATCAAAGTAGTTATGAATAACATAAAAGTCGGCAGAATCCCCTACTTCCTTAAAAAAACCTGCGTTCCATGTTTTATCAACAAAATTCCAGCTGGTTTCGCCATTAACAACAATCTGTCCTCCTATAAAAATAGTTGCACCAATTTCAGCAGCAGCTTTTCGCATTGAGTCAGCAAAAACCTTAAAATGCCTGCCGTACAGTTCTCCTGTAATAATCTGAGGTTGTCCGTCCTGATTGATTGCTGTATCAATCATCCAACCGTATTCCCATGGGCCACCATTTTCATTACCGATTTCCCAGAATTTAGTTCGTCCTTTATCATAACGCACCCATTCGGCAGCGAGATGTGCTGCTTTAGCCACTGGGTCAGGACTGGTTCCATAGCGTGCATATCCGTAATTAACGGTTATTAATCCTTCTTTTACACCGGTATTTTCCCGAAGAGCATACCACTGGTCGGTGGAAGTGACCCAGCCTTCCGTTCCATCGTGCCCATAAAACTTGTTCTTTGTAGCAGTATGGGTTGTTGAATTATAGGTTGTACCATCATAAATTGAATCGGGAACATCAGAGGGGACACCGTTAAAGAAATATCCGTTTGACCAGCTTCCGCCTGGAAAGCGTATCAATGTAGGTGCAAGTAAAGATACTCCTTCAATTAATGTCGGATTATTGTGGGCTCCTGCCCAGGCAGCAATAGCATTGCCAAACACATATTTAGATATCTTACCAATGGTATCTCCCGTTAAAGTTATCTTTACAGAAGGTTTTTCTGAAGGTTTCTCTGCATTCACCGAATTGGGTATTACTGCAGTTTTCGGTTCATAGTCATACAGGAAACAGTTCACAGAATCGCTTTGCGCACAAAGGTTATAATTAATTGCAAATAAGGTGACTAAAATAAACATGCTTATTTCCGATTTCATCCGGGCTATTTTTACCTTCAAAGGCTGAAAAAAACCTGCATGAATCTGTTCATGCATATTTATTTTTTGTTTTAATAATAATTTTTTCATAGTTCTCTTATTTTATTAATATTAATTCTGTTGTTGGTTCGTGAAAATGTTTGTTCCAAATTCGTCAGTTGAAACAACATGTTTAAAATTTATTGTTTTTTTTATTGACTAATCCCGGTTAATTTTAACTCAATAAATTCAGGCTCAAAAGGTTCAATAATAAAATTACCTTCATAAGCTTTGTCGTAAAGAATGCTATATGATTTCCCTTTCATTTGAATTTCTCTGGGTTCATTACTGATATTGAGATAAAGAACATGATTATTGTCTATTTGTCGTGCCATGACACCTGCAGGAACATCGGGCCCTTTTTTAATTGAAAGTTCACTGATAAGATCGTCCATTAATGGGGTTAATACCTGATCTCTTACCGGCAAGCCAATATAAATGGCCTTCCCTTTACCATACCGATTATAGGTGATAACGGGATAGTCTTTATCCAGACTGGTTATTCGGGCTAACACTTCAGCACCTGCTGGTTCAATGATTTCAAAACGGGGTGACTCGGTTTCAATGTTTTTACCCTTATAGTTAATCCTTACACTCTTACCTTTGTAATGAATTTTTGAAATTTCATTCATCTGTTCAATTTCTTCATACCCTCCCACACGAATACCAAAAACATCGTTTAACAAACCAGGGCGGGTAGTCTGGAACACCTGGCCATTGGTATCGAGCATAGCTGAATAGCCAGTCATTATTACTGTGCCACCCTTGTAAATATAATCACGGATTTTTTTTGCAGATAAAGAGTCTATTACAGCTATGCCTGGTAAAATCAATAGTTTGTAATTCAGATTGCTGTGGATGATGTCAATTAATCGAACATCCATATTTCGGTTAAAAAAGTGATTAAAGCAGGTTTGAATCTGGCCGTCGTGCTGTTCAGGGAACGAGTAGCTTGCTATCTGGCTCGGAAATGAAAATGCCAATCCGATTTCAGCCTTTGGTTGGTATGGGAAATATTTCCCGATTTTTTTAAATTCTGAAGCAATCTGTTTATATTCTTCATACTTTCGGTTGGGAATTCCATCCCAATCGATCAGTCCCTGTAAGTATTGTTCTTCGCCTGCGTACATACTTTGCCATGTCCATCCGCAAACCATCTGATTGCCAAACATGAGCGATGCATAGGCTTGTTTTCTGCAGGCATTGGGAACGGCTGTCATGGTAGTAAATTCGACACACCAGAAAGGGTTTGGACTTTCATACTGGATGCGGACAATACCAAACGAAGCCCATAAAAGTCCATCGTTGTTCATTAATGAGGTTCCGGGATAATATCCTGCTCCATGCCGTGTCATTTTTCCGGAATAGGCAAGAGGTGCATAATCAAAATATTTCATCCAGCTGTAGTACCACGCGTTTGAAGTTACAAGGGCATCAGGTGCGTTTTTATTTACCACATCAATAACTTGAAAAAGCAATTCATTAATTTCATCCGATACAAAACGTCTGAAATCGAGCATTCTTTCAGGCACATCGTTATAATGTGTTGCCACAGGAAAACCAATTTCATCCCATTGATTGATTTTTCTCGACCAGCGTTGTGTAGCCCATGCCTGGTTTAGTTTTTCCAGCGTTGAATATTTCTTCTGTAACCATTTAATAAATCTCTGGCGTGCTGTTTCAGAATAAGAAATCTGTCCATCGCCTGATTCGTTATCAATACCAAAAGCAAGTAATGCAGGGTGTTTGGCATATCGTTTTGTAATAACATCGGTAAAACGTAAAGCATACTTTTGGTACATCGGGTCGCCAATGTCGTCCATATATCGATGATTTGGATAAAGGTGGCTGCCATTTTTATCGGTAATATCAATTGACGGATACTTGTAATGAAGCCAGATGGGAGCCGGACGGATAGCAATATCTAAAATAACTTTAATTCCTGCTTCATTCATCATATCCATGACTCTGTCAAACCATTCAAATTTAAAATTCCCTTCCGATGGTTCATAACTATCCCATGCCAGATGACCCATCCGAACTACATTAAATCCGGCTTCTTTCATTAGCCGGATATCTTTTTTAATCTTCTCGGTATTTTTATCGTCGTGGGGATGATAGTTTACACCTAAATAAAGAACCTGCGCACTTATATTCAAATTAACTAAAAGGAACAATAATGTTAAGAAAAATGAAAAAACCGGTTTGTTTTTCATATTGAATGATTTTTAATTTTTTTTAAAAAGCCAATTACCAATCGTATAGTTTTCTGTTAATTACTTAAAAAGTTTATACTTTATGGTTTTTTGATATATCTCAATCAATATCGACCCGCTATATACGTTCCCTTGAAAAGTTACTGAATGAATACAGTCTTAATAATCACATCCTTATCAGTTTTCACTTTCAGAAAACACAGTCCTTTACTAAGAGATGATACATCAATAATTGCATTTGCATTACCAGTAAAATTCTTACTAAGTAAAATTTTCCCTTCCATGGTAAAAAGTGAGACATCGGCCTGTTTCATTTCGGAGCCAAAGGAAATATTAATATACCTGCTGGCAGGGTTTGGATAAATTGTAACCGCATCTGATGATAATTCAGTAGTTCTTGATAATCTGTTCCAAACAAACTGATACCAGTTAAGATTTGTGCCAACCGAATTAAATACCAGTTTCCAGATATGTTGACCTTCCGGGAATACCATTTCAGTCGTATAACTATCCCACACCTGCCAGTCGGCTGTTTTGGGGAATGCAACATGCTGTATCAACGAATCGTTCAAATAAACGTCGATATTACCGGCATATCCTGCATGTCGGAAAGTTACATCATATACCCCTTCATAACTTATATCGAGAATATAAGAAAGCCAGTTATCTTTATCGATGTAGCCAACATTTTCTCCACCCCCATCATCAGCGGTTATTTCATTTTGAGTACCAAACTTCTCATAATAGTCTTCAGCTTCTATCCTGAAAGAAAGGTGCTTTCCGTTCTGGGTTACTGCAATTGAGTCAAAAAGATGTCCCTGACCGTAGATAAATATTTTACCTATTCTGTCAGTATCCTGAGGATTATCAGTCGCACTGTTTACGAGGACAACGGCATTACCACTACCCGAAGTAGCAGAAACCGATATCCATTCCTCTGACGGAATAATTTCCCAATCCACATTGCCTTCTATCACAAATTTAACAGCAAGGCCTGTTTTGTTGGTAAGTCTGATTCTGTTGGTTGAAATAGAAATATATCTGGGCATAGAATCAATAAAATTTTTTTGGTATTCGCTGAGAATGGCACCGGTTAAGAAGACAAGTCCCGAATTAATTCCTATGGCAACCTCGTTGGTAATATAACTACATTCCGAATCGAGATACATTTTTGCCGGATATTTTGAAGGGTATGACGAGGTACCACAATCAGATCCATCTCCGCCTGCTCCACACACCAACATTCCAGGAACAGGATTAACTACACCATCGGCACTTGAAATTCGATGATGAGGATGCTTTGGACTTTTGGTACCAAATCCTGTGACAAAACAATAGGTTGTTGCATTTTTCCCCAATAAATAATCCAGTGTTGATAAAGCTGCATTATAATAGCCGGCATCGCCGGTAAGCCTGAATGCCTGCATAAACATCATACCCCAGTTGGCAAAGGCATTATTTCCTGCCCAATAATAAAAGTCGCCGGGAATACGATATGGTGAAGATGTGACGTTGTTTTTTGCATTAGCCACTGCATTAATAAATTTATTTTTAATCAGTGAAAAGTCAGCTATTTCTGTAAGAGAATCTTTATTAGAAGTAAGTGAAAGTAATGCCATAGAGGCTACCGTAGGCCATCCGGGCACACCAAAAGACTGATCAAAATTAATTTCTTTATAATAATTTGAATCTTTAGTAGTTATGTATAGTTCAGATGCACACCAGGTAAATTCATCTTCAAAACCGGTGTCACCATATTCACCGGTGTTAACGGCAGGATATCCACCTGATGCGGAGGGGTTTTTAAATGCAATATTGGGGTTTTGTTTAGCCCATTGCCATGCTCTGGTTGCCTTAGCCAATGCGGTATCGGCCAATATCTGATCATATTTACGGAAAATACGGGCAGTCATAGCCATAATGGCTGCAAAATCGAGCGTAGCAGCAGTACTTTTTGCACACACATATCGTGTTGTAGTTGCTTCCTTTGGCATTACAAAAGCACTGAAGTTGGCATCGGTAGTTTTGTTGTATACTCCGCCATCTTCATCCTGCATGGTCATCATCCAACTGATATTCCATAAAGCTTCATCGAGAATATCGGGTATATTGTTATTACTTTCAGGAATATTTAAATTCAAGGTATCGTAAAATGCAGAATATGTTTCGTAGGCCGAAAGTAATGTAAAAACAGTAATTGCCGAACTTACAATATATTTGTTATAATCGCCTGCATCGTACCATCCGCCGGGGGTTGAAATAATAGTACCGGCAGGTCGGTTTGGTGTGGCAGCAGAAGGAAGAACAATTACAGTAGTATCGGGATGTCCTGCAGGTCGTGCATACACTCCGCCAAATTCAGAGGTGATTTCCATCGATGCCCTGTTGAAATAATAGTATTTCAGCGATGCTTTAAGTAGGTCGAGATAAGCATAGTCTGATACAACAAAAGGAACAGATTTACCCAGGCCATCAATTACAACAACAAAAGTTCCCGTCTGAGTCATCAGGGTAAAATCAGCTATTCTCACTTCCTCACCTGAAGAAGAATAATAAGCAGCGGGCAGCATCTGTCCTTTATATACTAAGGTCTGCAAATCAGAGGTCATTACTTTAAAACTATCAGTATTAGCATTGACTATTGCAGCCAGTTTTAATGAATTTGGCAAAAAACCTATCTGATTCAGCCGTATATCATAACTTAATGATTGCGATTTAATTGAAACAGGTAACTGAATTATAGCAATAAGCAGTAAAAGATTTTTTAAATTCATATCCTCATGTTTTAAATAATTGATTTGGTTTACTTAGTTTCCATCTTTTAATTCAGATTTTTATCAGATTCAGGAAAAAGACATCATTTTCGCGGATATCCAGTTCTTTAATAAAAGAAGCCCCCTTTTTTATTGTTACAATCTCCTTTATGACGGGTGATCCGTCATTTTGTCTTTTAATCTGCTCCACTTGTATTTTTGACAATTGTTTGGGGCGGCCCAAATCATAATAGCTGGTGTATGGATCGTTGCAACGATAACCTACTTTGTATATTTCCAGTGCATATTTTCCTTCAGGAATGCTGGTAATGGATATTTTCAGTTTTCCTTTCGGTTTTGCCGGCAGATCACGAATATAATACACCTGATTATTAACCGAATCGCCGGGATGAGTATTAGTGTAATCAAAAGCCAGAATCTGTATATTACCTTTTGCATCCTTAGTAGCCCATGACATTTTATCAATATTCACCAGCTCTGTATCTCCCAGCCGGTTTAAAAAGCTGTAGGCATAAAAAGCAGGTTTGTTTATTCCTTGAATGGTTAACAATCCAAAGCCACCATGAAAAGGTGTAAAACGTGGGCCCGACTCTTCAAAAATATCGGTAAAAACCCAATATGACATGGATTGTGCTGCATTACCAACCTGTTTTATTTTCTGAAGTATATATGCGGCCTCATGATAACTGTCATGGATAGGATCGGAAGGTGTATAGGATGCGCTCCATTCTGTGTAGTGAAGTTCCAGATCAGGTTTTGAAGATTCAGAAATTTCTTTCCGCGACTGCAGCACATCCCCACTTACAGCAAATTCCTGCGGAGCCAGTATTGTACCGGTATTTCCATATTCATCAAGGTGTCCCTGATTTACACCATAAGAATGGGTACTTATAAAATCAATTGGAACATTGTTTTTTGTACAGAATTCAATTAATTCAGACTCCCATGCCGCACCGGCAGTAGCAGGTCCTCCTACACGATATTCTTTATTTATACTTTTGATAGCATTTACCGTATGCTGGTATAATTTGAAATAGTCGTCCATTGTACCTGTCCAGAACCATGGCGTGAGGTTTGGTTCGTTCCATACTTCAAAATACCATGTTTTTACCTCTTCGGAGCCATATCGTTCTGTAAAATGTTCAGTGAGGTTCTTAATCAGATCTCCCCATTTACTGTAGTCCTTTGGTGGTGTGACATTACCCTTCCACCAGAAAATGGTTTTTTCACCACTGGCCAGTGCCGAAGGCATGAAACCAAGTTCAACAAAAGGTTTTATGCCTATACTCAGTAAATAATCGAACAGAACATCGATGTACATATAATTATATTCAGGGTTTCCATTATTATCCTCTTTATAAACTCCCATATCATCACTTAAAAGACCATGCATACGTATATACCTGAAACCACATTCAGTTTTTACAAATTCAAGTTGTTTTTGCCAGTCGGCCCTGAGCCCTTCGTTGGCCCTTCCCGCACCAATACATTCCTTAAAAAAGGTATTCAGACTACCAGCCTCTTTGTTGAAATCGATACTTATATTCCTGCTGACAGCGTCACTTTTCTGAGAAGTTTTGCTTTGAGCTGATGCAATAATTGTAATAAAGCAGATAAAAAAAGTCAGTGAATTTTTCATAGATCGTTTTTATGTTATAAAATTTATTTCAGTTCAAATCTAAGTACCAGAGAGATGTTAAATCTTTAAAAAAATCTCAAAATTCTTTGGAATTTTGCCATCTTAATATTTT
>CAZBCB010000100.1:0-8820 GCA_964489905.1 uncultured Bacteroidales bacterium | reverse complement strand
CATTAGCTGATAGAAACAAGTTACTTTTGTTAAAATGGGTTAAATAATTTACTGGTTACCTTTTGCTATTTTATTTGTAAACAAATAAATTAGTTGTTGAAAAAAATTTTTAATACTTAATGAAAGTCACTTACATTTTGCATGCCTCTTTTTTATTCTTTTATATTATCCAGTATGTTCTTATCATTAATCTTATTGATATAAAGTAATATGAAAAAATTATCCCTGCTTTTAACCCTGTTGTCTTTTTTAATTGTGTGCAAATTGACTGCTCAGGTGAGTCTCAGTCTGATTATCCGTACACCTACTCCTGCTGAAATATCAGCATGGCAACAAGACCCTTCGATAGCACAGCTTGTTGTTACCAATACATCAACTGCTGCCTATCCCGATGCTTATTGTATAATAAGGATTATCAATGAAAAAGGTACTGTTATTGCTCAAACTGAAAGAAACAGTAAGTTCCTTCCGAAAATTAATATTCCGGCAGGCCCCACAACCATGATATTGAATGGCCCTCAGCTTCTTAATGTCAACAGTATAATATATGACCAGAAGATTAAACCACTTGCCCTCACCACCAATTCCATTCCCGAAGGACAGTATCAGGTCTGTATCAGTGTATTCGACCGTTCAGGCAATAATATTACCACCGGAGAAGAATACTGTACCACCATTTTTATTATGATACCTGATCCACCCACATTGATTAGGCCTGTTGATGATGAAACCATTGCATCAGAATTTCCTGTTTTCACATGGACGCCTGTAACCAATATACAACCGGGTACTGTAGTTAAATATAAGTTAAAAATCTGTCCTGTATTTGAAGGACAAACTCCGCGAACAGCTATCGAAAGCAATCCTGTCTTACTTGAAAAAAGCGATTTATTTACTTCTTCATATCAGTATCTGCCTTCAGATTTACCTTTTAGTTATTTTCAGCAGGCCGTACGTTATGTATGGATGGTTCAGGCGTTCGATCAAAATGGAAGGCCGGCATCGCGTAATCAGGGGAATAGCGAACCGGCTACTTTCACGCTGCCTTCCAATGTGGGTGAAACCATTACATTAACAAGTGTTTTTCCGGCAAATAATGATACAATACCATGGAATACACCCCAGCTGATTGTTCGTTTTGCTCCATATTCAGATAATATCAGGTCAGTTAGTTATACACTGCATGTCAGAAAAGTAAGCACTGGCGATGAATTTTCGCATACCCGTACGCTGAATTTTCCGGCAGGGCCTCAATCAAGCCAGGGCCTTAGTTCAACCGATCAGGCAAGCCTCATTATCACCAATCTGAATGACAGCAGAAGTTTTCCCGAATGGATGCAAAATCTTGAAAGGGGTATTAAATATACCTGGTATGTTGAAGCCACATTTACAATGGCTGATGGTACCACTACTACGGCTTCTTCAGGTGAGACAGGTTTTGTTATTGGTTTCAGAAAGCCTGTTGGTATTTTCCCATCTGTTGACACATTAATTAAAGCAAAAACTAGTTTTAATATTTCCTTTAACGTACCAAGGCCTGATCAGTTAAATTTTGCTCAAACCGATGTTTTAAATCAGTCATCTTTTCACGGATACAATGCTTTTGCCAATGCATCAGCCAAATATGTAGCAGAATTCTCAAAGAAATCTGCCTTTGATTCCATTTATCGTACAGTTACTTTTGAAGTGCCATCCGGAAGTCCTTACCGTTCGGGTGAAGATTGCGCTAATCTTTATGGCCGGATTCAGAAAAATATAAGTGGCATAAACGATACCGGCAAATATTTCTGGAGATTGAAGTATCTTAATAATAATAATGTTGTATATTACACGGCACCCGTAAAATCAATAAGAATAGCACCCGATACATCCTACAGTTGTTTTGAGATGAAAGCCGAATCGCCTGTCAATGGCGGACGCTGGACAACCAATAATAAGCCGCGTTTTTCTGTTTCGGTAAAACCTCAGATTAACAAATCGGCAATAACCGGAGGCCGCATAAAGATTTGGAAAATGACCTCGCCAACTCAGGATATAAGTGCTGCCAAAAGCAGCCGTGCCGTTCTTGACACCACCTTCACCGGAAATGCTAATGCTAAAATTTTTGCTTATTCAACCGACATGGCTGGTTTTACCCGGTATGACCTTAATTTTATCAACGGAGATTCAAGTTCTGTAACATTTACGGCTGATTCAGGATCTACTTATCTGTGGAATTTTTATCTCAATTACAAAAAAGATTCTATACGTACCGACCGTGTTCGCTGTGATTCTTCTGTTGTGGTTTCAGATGATGCTACATTTAAAGTAATGCCTACGCTTGCATCTTCTGACAGCGGATCATGTCCCGGAGAGTGTTATGCAACAGTGCCGACTAACCGCACGCCTGCCACACACACATTTGCCGCTGACAGTGTAATTAAAATCGGAAAATTTGAACTGAAACTTACTACTGTTTCGGGAAACGGCAATTCATTGTCGGGTGAAGGGTCAATTGATGTTCCCTACCTGAGGGCGCCAATCCTTGTTGAGTTCAATGGAATAAGAGTAAACACCAACAACGAAGTGTTTGAAGGCGAGGTGTATGCCAAAATAGTCGACGGCGCCCCATATTCAAAACCCGAAGGAAATGATTTCGAAGGACAGGCATTGAGCTTTGCGGCTGATAAATTAAAATTTCAGCAGATACATGAATATTCAGGCAGTTCAGGCAGGCTTGTCAGTGCCTTTACCGGAACAACACCTGTGGGATTGCCTATTGGCTTTGACAGAGATTACGATGGTTATAAAGTTGTTGTTGGTATTATCGGAATGAAATTCACACCATCACAGGCTGTGCTTAATGCAGCCATGTATGTTGAACTTCCTGCCCTTGGGCCTGATGTTGGTTTCGGCCTGGGTGCAAAAAATATATGTTTCCATAAAGATGGTATTGCCGGCAGCGGGAAAGGAATACTTTACCTGGCACAGGACTTTGGATACCGCAATGAGGGTACATGGAGTTTCCTTTTTAAGGCACCTACACCAACCGATTCGGGCACTTATGCTGTGTGGGATTGTCATGGTTTTAACCAACTGGTAATTGCTGCTGATGTTGAATTCCCCCGCTCATGGCTTAAGCCTGTACCTGATACCGATCCGTCAAGGCTTGTAAAAGCGCATTTTAAAACCCGCGCTGATAAAAGCGGAGCAGGATGGCAGTGGCTGGCCAGCGCCAATCTCGAAGAATGCGAAATAAGCAGTGTTGATGGTTTCAAACTGCAGGTTCAGGAAATGGCATTTGATTACTCAACGGTCAGGAACCCTGATGGAATTATATTCCCTGCCAATTATACAGGCACCACCAACAATGAATGGAAAGGGTTCTATATTAAAAGGGCCAGCATTACATTCCCTGATAAACTGAGAACATTCGAAGACCGGAATCCCATACTCTCCTTAAATCACATGATCATTGACCGAACCGGGTTTACCGCCACCATCCAGGGTGAAAATATTATTCAATATCCCACAGGCAATTTTGGCGAATGGGGGGCAAGTATTGACAGTGTGAAGATAAAGCTTGTGAGCAGTTCCTTACAATCGGGACAGATGAAAGGCCGCCTGAAAATGTCCATTGCCGATTCATCTTTAATATATACAGGTACACTTTCAAGACCTTCGGGTGGAGGCAGCCTGAAATATATGTTTTCAATAGTACCACAGGATACCATCAAGGCAGATATATGGAAATGCAAACTCAGTCTTTTACCTACCTCAAGGATTGAACTGGGAGATACTTCAGGCAGTTTTCGGGCACAGGCTGTGCTGAATGGAAGTTTCACCCTTACAGGTGACCTTGGAGGAGTTTCCAAGCTCGGTTTCAATGGTGTATCCTTTGAAGGGTTTAAGGTGATGTCGGTCAGTCCCTATATCGAAAAAGGTAACTGGAGCTTTGCCAGTCCGCAACATAGTATGGCAGGTTTCCCTGTTTCTATAGACAACCTGAATATAGTAACCGGAAGTCGCAGTGGTAGTGCAGGTGCTGGTATTCAGTTTACGCTTGCTGTAAATTTACAACCCGGTTCAAGTGCCATCAGTGGTGCTACCACACTCAGTGTATGGGGGAAAATGTCCTCGGGTTCAGGTGCCCAGCGTTTTGTTTTTGATGGTGTTAACCTCGATTCAATTGGTATAGAGGCACAACTCAGCGTTGTTTATATAAAAGGAGGAGTGAAGCTCTACAATGCACATCCCACTTTTGGAAATGGTTTCAGAGGTGCATTAAGTGCAACATTTATCGACCAGATTAGTGTTTCGGCTACTGCACAGTTCGGATCAGTTAATGGATACCGGTACTGGTATGTTGATGCTAAAGCGCTTTTCAGTGCGGGCATACCTGTTTTCACCGGAGTGGGAATTTATGGCTTTGGCGGAGGTGCATGGTATCATATGCGTAAAAGTGGTTCCGTAAGTCTGGCATCGGCTCCGTCATCACCTGACAACAGTTCCAATCCGGGCACATCAAATTCAGGCTATTCTTATATGCCTGATCAGGGTGTTGATTTTGGTTTTATGGGAATGATAGTGTTGGGTACGCATCCCTCTCCTGAGGCATTTAACGGCGATGTAAGCATTGAAGCTCAGTTCCTTTCCGATGGCGGCATAGGAACCATAGGCATTAACGGAAACGGTTATATGTTGTGCGAGATAACCAACCGGAGCAGTTCACGAATTACCGCCAATGTGGAAATGGAATACAATTTCCCTGCCAGGACCTATCATGGCGTTTTCAATGTTGATATTAATGCAACACCTTTTGAGGGAGGTGGCCAGATGGTCTTACATTTTTCACCTGAATTATGGTATATTAAAATCGGAGAACCTTCAAACCGTATTAATGTAAGCCTTGCCAGCTGGCTTCGTGTTGATGGTTACTTTATGGTAGGACAAAACCTTCCCGCTCCTCCGCCATTACCGGCTGAAGTGCTTGAGCTCTTCCCGGGATGGACTGTTGTCAGAAATCCTGCTATTGAAACCGGTGATGGCTTTGCATTTGGCGCAAGCGCCGGATTTAATACAGGTCGTCAGACTTTCCTTATCTTTTACGGACAATTATCTGCCATTATAGGCTTCGACCTTGCCTTACTTAACTTTGGCTCTGATACGCGATGTGAAGGGATGTCAGGCCCCATTGGTATAGATGGATGGTATGCCATGGGCCAGGTTTATGCTTCTGTGGCAGCTTCCATTGGCCTTCATGTTGACCTTTGGTTTGTAGAAGGCGATTTTGAAATCCTTAGTTTGCATGTAGGTGCTGCTTTACAGGGAGCAGGTCCGAATCCTACCTGGGTACAGGGAGCCGTAGGCGGAAGATATCGCATTCTGGGCGGCCTTATTAAAGGTCATTGCAGCTTTGAATTTAAAAAGGGAGATGAATGCCGGCCGGTTGTAGAAAGTCCGCTTTCAAAAATTGACCTTATTTCGGCAGTTGATCCCGTAAATGGAAGTACCAATGTAGATGTTTTCTCCGAAACTCAAGCAGCATTTAATTTTGAACTCGGTGAACAGTTCGAACTCGAAGAAATGCCTACAGGAACAGAAAGCCCCAGAATAAGGACATTCAGAATTAAAGTAGGTGATTTCAAAATGACTAATGATGCCGGAAACGATTCCATTTACGGTAGAATGACCATTGCTCAGGATAAATACTCAGCCTATTACACTCCGCATGATATGTTACAGGGAAATACATATTACAGGTTTAAAGTTTCTGCTTATGGTGAAGAATATATTTCAGGATTATGGCAACCCGCAAGAAAAAATGACGGATCGTTAATTAAGCAGACTGTTGAAAGCAGGTTCCGGACAGGGGCTGCACCTGATCATATCCCTGAATCCAATGTGGCTTATTCATACCCTATCCGCGGACAACGCTACTTTTTGCAGAACGAATGCCGTGCAGGGTTTATAAAGCTTAAATCGGGACAACCCGCTTTGTTTACAGCCCGTGAAGGTTACATTGCAAGGCTGTTTGCAAGGTTCATTCCTATCGACTTTAATCTGCAGCCTATCGAAGTGCCTTTCACTTATAATGCTGCCTCAAAGACCATTCTCTTCGATGTGCCTTCATTACTAAACAATAAACCCTATTTTGTTCAGATTATTAAGAAAGAAGAGCAGATACAACAAGCTCAGGTTGTTTCGGTAATGCCGTCTTCGAGCCCCGGTGTATTATTACAGGGCTTCAACCCTCATGATGTAGCCCAATCAGCAGTTAGTCTTAGTGAAAGACTTGAATTCAGTTCAGGATTATCAAATTTGTACATAAGCAGGCGGACTATATCGGCTACACGTGTCAGACATGGTGAAAAGCTGCTATATGTATACTATTTCAGAACCAGTAACTTCAATACCCTTCAGGCAAAACTCAACAGTTTTGTTTATGTGTCGGGTGAAAACATTGAACCTTCGGGTATTTATCAGGCTCCACGAGCCAGGTATGAAGGTGCCGAAAACTTTGATTATTATGATTTCAATCCTGTACGCTGGAGTCAATCGGGTTCAAATTATACCTTTGGTCCCTTAGTAAAAATTATTGGTTCAGAACGTACATCAACATGGCATAATACGTTTACTAATCCTCAGATATATGATGAAATCCAGTGGATGCGTTTACAAGGCTGGTGGTCGGGTAATGTGCAGTTTGAACGTTATCTTTCAGCACCCGGACTTAATTTTGTTGAAGTTGAATTCAACTCTTATCAGCCAACATTAAATGATATTGCCAATATGATTTTCGGGGAGTCAGCTTCATCTTCTCCTGCTTCAAATAGTAGTTCATCGACAGGGACATCCTCACCGCTGGCCGGATTTTCGCCCGGAGCTTTGAGTGGCGGGATAAATCTTAACCAGTTACAGTCGACGCTGATTAATCCACCTTCACCTTTTATCAAACTTCAGTATAATCATGGTATTGTTATTCCGTCAGACTTCAGCAGATTACAAAATAACGCAGCATCAATATTGTCAAGTTTTTGGATATATAAATCTGATTCACAAAGGTCAAGGCTGAATAACATTATTTCAAGGCATTATCAGTTAATGCCACGAGGCAATTATCCGCTGAAATATTATTATAACTACTGGGGTTGCACCGGTCCTGATGATACAATGCCAACCATTTCAAAACCATTTGTTTATTAAAATATTGATATAAGCACCTAAAAACTATAGCATTTCACGATGAGAACCGGATTAATATTGATACAACAAATGCGGATATTCTTAAGTTTATTTCTGATGTTCTTTGGCATAATTGTTTCTGCCCAGCAGGAAAATGATACAACATCGGAGGGAAAACAAAAACGGAAAGAATGGATAAAATTTGACGGTTCGGCCAGCATATCCGATAACTTTTATTCAGCCCGTGGTATTGAGCCCCGTCAGCCCGGGAATATGCTTACAGGAATTTTCCGTGCCAATATTACATTGTTTGATCAGATTTCGCTTCCGTTTGAATTATATGTTTCAACAAAGAAAACTCAGTTTCAGCAGCCTTTTAATCAGTTTGGCGTCAGCCCCCGCATCTCAAAGTGGCTGACATTGCATGCCGGCTATTTTTCAACCCAGTTTTCTGAATTATCATTTGGTGATTTGCGTATGCTGGGCGGAGGATTTGAGCTTACTCCAGGCAAATTCAGATTGAAAGCTATTTATGGTAAAAGCCGTTTTGCTGTTAAGCCCGATTCAGATGCCTATATGCCAGGTATATACAGTCAGATGGCCTATGCAGCATCCATCGGCTATGGAGATGAATCAAAAACATTCTTTAACATCAACCTTTTCCATGCTGTTGATGATTCTGCTTCAATAATACGAGATTCTGCCACTGTTACTCCGGCTGAAAACCTTGTAGGAACCATCAGTTTCGGAATTCAGATTATTCCGGCTCTCAGCCTCAGAGGTGAGGCAGGAGTATCAGCATTCTCAAGTGACATTACCTCTCAGGCCATTGATGAAATATCTTTACCATCTTACCTGTTTACGCCCAATATATCATCAAGGATTGACGGGGCAGCAAAACTGAGTATTAATATTACTCCTTCCGGCAAATGGTCAGTTGCGCTGTCATCTCAATGGATAGGACCCGGATTTAATACACTGGGTTATGCTTTAATGCCGAATGACTTTATGGAATTTGCTGTATCACCCAATTTGCGTTTGTTTAAAAACAAATTATCTGTCCGTTCAAAAGCCGGAGTCAGGTATAATAACCTTCGTGATAACCGCATGGCTACTACAAGCCGCTTTACCGGCTCATTTATGGCCAACTGGCAGGTATCGCAGAAATTCGGTTTTGATATTAATTATAACAATAACCAGATTCAATCTGCACATAGAGATGATACGCTGAGGTTGTCAAATATTTATAGTTCGCTTTCTGTTTCACCCAGATTTTTATTTAATGCTTTAGGCGGTATGAATAACCTGATTTTTACCTATTCATATCAGGATGTATCTGATAAAAATGTCCTTACATCGGCTGTAACAAAAAACCAGACGCATTCTTTTTCAGCCATCCATTCACTTTCATTCCCAACCTCGTGGTCTTATACCACCACATGGCTTTATAACAACATGCAGTTGTCAACTCTTAACTCACGGATAATACATTTCAGTGAAACCATCGGACGCAAATTTTTTAATAATAAAATGAATGCCTCTTTTAGCGCAGGCATAAACCTGATTAAAACCACCGCCAATGACAACCAGTTTGTTTTTCGAATCAATGCAGGTTATAGCCTTAACAAATTCGGAAATTTCAGTTTCAACCTTTCA
>CAZBCB010000099.1:4751-8840 GCA_964489905.1 uncultured Bacteroidales bacterium | reverse complement strand
AAACTTTTTATCATTTTCGTGATTTTCAAGCTGCTGTTTTTCCCTGATTTTCTTAAAAAACATTTTAGGTCTGACGAAGAACGAGTGAATTATGTGCTGGATAGGCTATCAAAATAAAAAATTTTATGCTTGAGCATGTTGATGTATCTTTAGTAAGTTGGTCAAGAGGGCAGTTTGCTCTTACGGCTATTTATCATTGGATATTTGTGCCACTCACACTTGGACTCTCGTTTATTATTGCCATAATGGAAACTATTTATGTTCGCACTGGCAATGAGGATTGGAAAAAAATTACCAAGTTCTGGATGACCCTTTTTGGTATTAATTTTGCGATAGGTGTGGCTACTGGCATAATACTTGAATTTGAATTTGGCACCAACTGGTCGAATTATTCATGGTTTGTGGGTGATATTTTTGGCGCACCCCTTGCCATAGAAGGAATCATGGCTTTCTTTCTTGAATCCACCTTTATTGCTGTTATGTTTTTTGGCTGGAATAAGGTAAGCAAAGGCTTTCATCTTCTTTCCACATGGCTTGTAGCTTTCGGAGCCAGTTTATCAGCCTTGTGGATACTGGTTGCCAATGCATGGATGCAGTCACCTGTCGGGGTTCAGTTTAATCCTGATATGGCGCGTAATGAAATGATCAATTTCTGGGATGTGTTTCTTTCACCTGTTGCAACAAATAAATTTTTGCATACCATTCATTCGGGTTATGTGCTGGCCTCACTTTTTGTTATTGGTGTCAGCTCGTGGTTTATTGTGAAGAAAAGGAATTTAATTTTTGCAAAAAAAAGCATTATAGTGGCTGCTGTTTTCGGAATTATCTCAGACCTTATGCTAATATACACAGGTGATGGTTCAGCCCGGCAGATTGCTCATGTTCAGCCAATGAAGTTTGCTGCAATTGAAGGTTTGTATGATGGACGCGAAGGCGCGGGGCTTGTTGCTATAGGTTTAATTACAACTCATGCCGGTGATTCTGCAAAGGAAAATATAGCTGATTTTGCTTTTAAAATTGAAATCCCTAAATTTCTTTCTTTTATGGCTTTCGGGAAATGGAATGCCTTTGTCCCGGGCATAAATGATCTGATAAAAGGTAATCCTGAAAAAGGAATAATGCCGGTTACAGAAAAAATAGAAAGAGGCAGAACAGCCCGGCAAACGCTGGCTATGCTAAAAGAAGCCCGCGATAAAGGAGATAGTATAACTTATCAACAATTGAAAAGTAAATTCTATGACCCTGATTTTAAGGAAAATTTTTTCCGATATTTCGGTTATGGCTTTTTAAGTGACACTTCAAGCCTTATTCCTAATATTCCGGTGGTCTTTTACAGTTTTCATATAATGGTTTTGCTTGGTTTTTATTTTCTGTTGCTTCAGGTAATTTTTATTATTTTGGTGTTAACCGACAGACTTGACAATAAAAAGTTTCTTTTGTGGCTGGCAATTTTTACAATTCCTCTGGCATATCTGGCTACACAGGCAGGGTGGGTTGTGGCTGAAATGGGGCGTCAGCCATGGGTTGTGCAGGATTTGCTTCCGACAATGGCAGCCATTTCGCATATTAACACAAACACGGTTAAAATAACATTCTGGCTTTTTGCACTGGTATTTACAGGTTTGTTGATTGCTGAAGTCAGTATTATGATTAAACAAATAAAACTTGGGCCAAAGGAAGGAGATAAATAATATGTTTGAAACCTTTTCACATGCAACTTTACAGGAATACTGGTGGGCAATAATTTCTCTGCTGGCAGGAACCCTGGCATTTTTGCTTTTTGTTCAGGGCGGGCAGACATTGATATATACACTCGGAAAAACAGCATCCGAAAAAACCATTCTGATTAATTCGCTTGGGCGTAAATGGGAATTCACATTTACCACGCTTGTAACATTTGGCGGAGCTTTTTTTGCTTCGTTTCCTCTGTTTTATGCTACAAGCTTTGGCGGAGCTTATTGGCTTTGGATTTTGATTTTGTTTTGCTTTATAATTCAGGCAGTTTCATATGAATTCCGATCAAAGCCTGCAAATATTTTCGGACATCGCACGTTTGAAATATTTTTATTTATTAATGGCGCCTTTGGCACAATTTTACTGGGTACGGCAATATCTACTTTCTTTACCGGTTCAGAATTTTCAGTAAAGTTTTCAAATATAGCTGGTCAGGGAAATCCGGTTATTTCACGATGGGAAAACAGCAGCCATGGACTTGAAGCATTGCTTGATTTTCAAAACCTGTCATTGGGTATCGCTTTATTTTTTCTGGCACGTGTGCAGGCTCTGCTTTATTTTATGAGTAATATTGCTGAAGAAAGCATTCTGACAAGAACCCAAAAGCATCTGATTTGTAATGCTTTGCCATTTCTGGCTTTCTTTCTTTATTTCATTATCAGGTTATTTATCATGGATGGATATGCGCTGGATCCCGATTCAGGCAAAATTTTTACCGAACCTTACAAATATTTTTATAACTTTATTCAAATGCCTGTGGTTGCTGTTCTCTTAACAACAGGAGTTATACTGGTTCTGACAGGAATAATCAGATCAGCGTGGTCATTATATACAAAGGGTATCTGGTTTTCAGGTGCCGGCACTTTTCTGGTGGTCTTTTCCCTCTTTGCACTGGCTGGATATAACAACACAGCTTTTTATCCGTCAACTTATGATTTACAGAGCTCACTTACCATCTATAACAGTTCATCAAGTCATTATACTCTGGCTGTGATGAGTTATGTTTCACTACTTGTACCCTTTGTTTTTGCTTACATTTTTTATGCATGGAGGTCAATCAACCGTAAAAAAATTGATGCCATAGAAATGCAATCAGATTCTCATGTTTATTAAAAAATCATACCAATGTATTTTTCTTCAATAATAGAATTACTTAGCTGGCCTGCAATAATATTAATAAGCTATTTTGCCATAAGATGGGTAATAAAAAAATATGAAGAGAATATTGAACCCAGATTGCGCAATAGAAAATCGTAATCTATAAAAAGATACAATTCGGCATGTAATAATTAATTCATCTGAATGCTTAATCAGGGAAATTTCAATATTGTCAATTAGATGGTATTTTCATGACTAATCCCAAATTAAGCATTTTTAATGCTTAATTGATTAAGAAATTGTAATTCAATAATCCCAAAATCGTCTGTTGACTTTTTCAATTGACGATTCGACTAAGAAAATCTAATCATTACGAGATTTCGGAATGAAAATTTTTGATAAGTGTCGGGGTTACCCCGTTTAGAAAGCATTTTGTAAAAAATGCAGAATTACCAGCTTTAAACAGGATTGCGCATCTGATAATAAAGACAGTAATAATTTTCAAACAGCCTTAAAAACAAATTTTCTCCCAACCACGAGAATATCATCAATTTGTTCATTTTCGCCGCGCCAGTCCTCAATAGTGCTGTCGAGTATCTGCCGTTGTTCATCGATTGGCTTACTGTGAATAGAGACCAGCAATTCTTTAAGATTTGCTGTTTTGAATTTTTTACCCTCAGGGCCACCAAACTGGTCGGCATATCCGTCGGAAAACATGTAAATGGTGTCGTTATTTTCAATTGCCAGTGTATGATTGGTAAATTCTTTTACTTTTCCTGTTGAGCGACCTATTGCAAACCGGTCGGCTTTTGTTTCAATAATTTCGCCATGGCGTATTATCAGCAGTGGATTAAATGCGCCGGCATATTCAAGCAAATGACTGGCAGGATCATAACACACAAGGGCTATATCCATACCATCATTCACTATATCTTCTCCTTTTTGATGCAGGGTGTGCGCTACCTCCTCGTTAAGATGGTTCAGGATAGCGGCAGGCTGATAAATGCCCTGTTCAATTACGATTTTGTTTAACGAAGTATATCCGATAAACGACATGAATGCTCCGGGAACGCCATGGCCTGTGCAGTCAACAGCAGCAAGGAATTCTTTGCCACCTGCAGTTGTGAGCCAGTAAAAATCACCGCTGACAATATCTTTTGGCTTAAAAAGTATAAATGTATTATCAAATGGGATATCAGGCGGGAGAATAGAAAGTTGTATCCGTTTGGCATAGGTAATACTATCGAGGATGTCGTT
>CAZBCB010000099.1:0-4741 GCA_964489905.1 uncultured Bacteroidales bacterium | reverse complement strand
GCCAGTTCGTCATTAGCAACTGACAATGCCAGTGTGCGTTCCTTAACTCTTTCTTCAAGCACACGCTTTTCATAAATAAGATTCCGTTCGCGTATTTTTATATAGCTGATGATGGTGGCGAGGACAATCATTATCAGCATAATGATAAACCAGGCGCGTTTATAAAACGGCGCCAGTATTCTGAAACTGAATTGAGCAGGAATGCTGTTCCAGATTCCTTCATCATTACGGGCGATAACATTAAAAGTGTACCGGCCGGGTTGTAATTTATTAAAAGTAATCATATTTTCTTCTCCCACATCCTGCCATTCATCATGCAAACCGTTCAGTAATATTTTATACCTGACAGCATCCGGATTTGTCAGACAAATGCTTATGTATGTAAAACTGATGTCATTGTTATTACTAGGAAGCCTCAGATGTGCAGTCATGGGCATTGCTTCACCCTTTACTCTAAAGTCGGTAATTTTTATTATTGGTTCATTGAATGATTTTTTTATAACTGACGGGTTGCACAAAAAAGCGCCGTTCACTGTTCCTATCCAGATGTTACCTTTATTGTCCCTGAAACAGGCATTATTTTTGGTTTCAATTCCGGTAAATCCGCTTTTTTTGGTGAAAGAATAAACATGGTTATAGCGGATGTCAATAACATTAAGCCCTTTATTTGTGCCTGCATATATGTTGTTTTCGTTGTCAGTTATTAACAGATTGATAATATCTGAAATCAAACCATCATTAGTAGTATATGTTTTTATAACAGAATCCGCATAAACGATTATTCCTTTCGATTCTGTGCCAATCCATATATTACCGTTTATATCTTCGGTAAAAGCTGTAGGAGTAATATTGTTTAACTGATTAATTGTTGTTACAAGGCCATTATTTATTTTGCCAACGCCTTTTCCTCGGGCACCAACCCAGAGTGTATTCTTTGAATCCGCAAATAAGGCTGAAATGTCATTACCCGGAAGGCCGGTTGTACCCTGGTCATAAGTCTGCAAATACTTTTTTGTATCAAGGTTAAATTCCATTAAACCATCCCATGTTCCGACCCATAAATGGTTGTTTTTATCAATCTCCAGTGCCCTGATTTCGGGATTCTGGCCTAATTTATTATTAAATTCGGATTGACTTATAAATCGCCGGATGTGTGAATCGAACAACAATAATCCCTGATCAGCAGTACCTATCCAGATATTCTGGTTTTTATCCTTTTTTAAAAAACGGATCTGATTGCTGATAAAATTTGCGCTTTGATTATAATGTATAAATAACCTGTTTTCCGGATCATTGTTATACACGGTTATTCCTTCATTGGTGCCGAACCATATTTGTCCCTGGTTGTCCTGTAATATTGACCATACCTGATTGTTTTTTAATCCGTCTGATGTGGTAAAAGAAATGAACTGCTCTCCCTTGAAAATATCAAGTCCGTGTTCGGTAGTTCCAATAAGAATATTACCCTCAGCATCTTCAGAAAGGCACCATATCTGGTTGTCATGTAATCCGTTGTGTGTGTTGAAAATTCTGGTACCATCAGCACTTATTTTTGTTATTCCGCCCATTCCTTTATCCTTGTGCCAGTGGCCAACCCATATATTATGATGGCGGTCTTCAATGATGGATGTTACCCAGTTTGCTGCCAGTCCGTTCTTAATATCATAATATGTAAATTTATTTGTTTGATAATCATATTTGTATAGACCTCCGTTATAAGTACCATACCACATGTTATTATGGCTGTCTTCAAACATAACTGTAAAAGGAAAATATCTGAAAATACCTTCGGGCAGATAACTGTCAAAATCGTTGGTTTGCGGATTGTAGCGTTTAATATCAAGGCCGATCAGAAAAAAAACGGAGCCGTCTGATGCTACAAAGCTATTAAAAACCCTGTCGCCTAACTTTTTGCCTTTCAGAAAATGTTCATATTTGATCTCTGCTGTTGGGGCATCGGGATTTTTGATTCTTAGTGCTCCGTTTGATTCGGTAGTAATCCACAATTGATTTTCATGGTCTTCAATTATGGATGTAATATTGGAATTTATAACAGAATCAGGGATCAAAAGCTTTTCGAACCTGGAGTTTTTGTATCGTGTTATTCCTCCTTCCTCATGTCCGAGCCAGAGCGAATTTTTTTTATCTTTAAAGAGTACTCTGACCCCCATTGGAGCCAGGCCATCTTCAGTAGTAAAAGTTTTAAATGTCTTTCCGTCGAACTTTGTTAATCCGGTTTTAGTTCCAAGCCAGACAAACCGGTTTTCATCCTGTACTATCGAAAACACTTTTGATTCGAGCCCATCAGAAGCACTGTAGTTTTCAAAATAATAAGTCTGTGCTGTTGTTGGTATATTGAATATCAAAAGGTTAATAAAGTATAATAACAGTGAAAAATATAAATACCAACGGGCTCCTTTTAATGAAGAAGTATCATTTAGCCGCAGGAATTTCCGTCTGGCCACGTCTGGTTATTTTTTAGAAATAAAAAAGAAAGTACCGTTTTCGTCGGTAAGTCCGGTTATTTTCCCAAATTTAGGTTTTTGCTGATTATTTTGTGTTACAGCAAGGGTTACTTTTGAAACAATAAGTTCAATGGGGATACAGGCATCCGGATTATTGGCCAGTGTGTTGGGAAAAGTGCGGGTAAATTGTGAGTTATCCACAGCAAGCTCATAACCGGCTGAAGAGAAGACCTGAGATGATTTAAATTTTACTGCTTCCCAGTCGTTACAGGTTCTGATTTTCGGGGTTTCACGCATAGCCTGATAAAATGTCGGTCCTGATTCACAGGCATCGGTAACAACAAGCATATGGACAACGTAATTGCTGTATGATTGCAGTGAAGCTCTTAAGGCATTCAGGTTATAATAGGTAAATTCGTCATCACGTTTGGCATCAACTGGAATCCAGTAACCGGTTTCGTTAATGAATTTGCCATGGCCTGCATACCATATTAATAATGAGTTAACGCGATTGCTGCGGATAAGGTCTCTTAGTTCAATTGAAAAGAACTTTTCCATTTCTTTTTTGGTCATGTCCTGTTTATGAATAATTTTCTGGACATCGTATTTTGCAAGTGCCGAGCGCATCAGTGTAACATCTTTTGAAGGCCCGTCGAGGCTTGGGAAGGTTTCATAATTTGAATTTTCAACAAATATCACCCAGGTTCTGCCCATCGGATTGGCTTCAAGCAGTGATATGCCTTCGCGGTTCAAAGTAAATGTCTGAACGGTATCATTACCGTAAATATCGGTGGCATGCACAGTAAATTTGTTTTTGTTGGCAATATTGATGGTGGCTGAAAATTTCGGATTCAGTTCATTAAGCATAAAGCTTGCTGATACACCATCAATTAGAATTGATTTTACAAGGCTTTCATCAGTGATATTACCTTCAATATACAAATTTGTGTAGTCAGTGTCGAGGTATATTTCACCGTCATCAGAAGCATAGGGGGCTATGATAGCGATTTTTGGCGGGTCAATTTCGGTGCGTTCAATGGTAAAAGTAATCTGTTGAATGTTATTGTAAACATCCTCAGCGATTACAGAAAATAAATCAAGGCCTGATACTTCAATATCGGCAAGGAACTCATACGTTTCGTTATTTTTTACAAAGTTAATGTCAGTGTCATTGATTTTTAGGGAAATGATTTCACTTTCGTCGGCAATCTTCCCTCGCAGCGAAAGTTTTGATTTATTTCTGGCCAATTTAACAATATTTTCTTTATCGGGTTGAGGTTCAAGCAAAGTAATGACTGGTTTGTTGTTTTCACGGTTCAGTTCAAACAATCGTTTTTTAGCTTCATCAAGATGCTTACGGGCATACATATCGTATTCTGATAGTGTTGTGAGCGTTGAATAGTCTTTAATAGCAGCTTTATAATCACCAATCTGTTCATATGCAAATGCTCTTTTGTAATAAGCTTCTGAATTTTTCGGATCAAGCATTATGGCTTTGGTAAAATCACTGATGGCGCTTTGATATTGCGTAAAGTCGTGATAGTAAGTACCGCGTATTATATATGCTGCCGGATCTTCAGGATTGTTAAAAATAACTTTAGAAATATCATCAATAGCTTTGGGATATTCTGTCAGTTTTACATACACCTGGCTACGTATCCTGTATGCATCTTTATTTTTTGAGTCCATGGCGAGCACAGAATTACAGTGTTCTATGGACTGATTGAGTTTATTAAGCTGAAGCCTCAGGTTGGCCAGTGCAAGATAAGCTTTAATGAGTTTGCGGTCTTTAATGATGGCTTTTTCATAATCAGATTCAGCCTGATTGTAATTTTTCATCAGTTCTGAAACCAGTCCCCTGTAATAAAGGTTTTCAGCATTTTCTTTGAGGGCAAGGGCTTTATTTATTGCTACCAGTGCATTGGAATAATCTTCTTTACCAGTCAGAATCAGGCATTGCAAACGATATGCCTCGTCTGATTTCGAATTAAGGCGTATGGCTTCTTTAATAAGTTCAAGCGCCCTGTCATAACGTTTCAATAAATAATTAACTTCTGAGGCTTTCAAGTATAAATCTTCTTTCTTTTTTTCAAAAACCAATGCCCTGTCATAATCTTCAACAGCTTTTTCGTTTTCATTAATGGCCTGGTACGACTTTGCCCGTTCAATATATGCTTCGACATAATCAGGATTAATTTCAATGGCTTTGGAAAATTGGGTAATGGCATCCTGGTAATTACGGGCTTCAACAAAAGTCAGGCCGGTTTTATAAAATT
>CAZBCB010000098.1:0-8868 GCA_964489905.1 uncultured Bacteroidales bacterium | reverse complement strand
AAATTACGGTTCAATATATTATGGGTAGTTTTTTTCATAACATTTTTCAGATTTTTTTTCTTATCGGCTATATATTAATTTTTATTGTTACCATAATCATTATCAGGCCTTTCCGTATACACAAGCGAAGAACGAAGTCAACTATTGCCCTGAAGGTATCGTATTTGTTGTATCAGCTTTCTTTTCTGGCATTTACATATTTGTTGCTTTTCGGGAAGAAAGAACTTTCTGATGACGAAGTGCCATATAATTCGCTGTTTAATATTCATTTTTTGTTTTTTCTATCAGCCACAATTATACCTAATGTGGGTATAATGATTAGACGGACAATTAAACGCAGCCGTATTGAATACAATGTTACGGTTACTATGATTAATCTTTTATATTTCATTTACCTCTTGTATTTATGCTTTTCGCATAAATGGGCTTTAATGTAATTTTTACGGCATAAGAATCGGATTCTGAAGTCTTATATTGCAAATTATATGAAAACGCTTTTTGAATATCCCGAATATGTTGCACGTTTTTACGATCTGATTTATCATCAGGTAAGAGATGGTGTCGACAGCAGTTTTTTTCTTTCTAAAATTATCGGCGCAAAGGGCAAGGTGCTTGAGGTAGGTGTGGGTACCGGACGTTTTTTTACACAAGGTCTTCGGCAGGGAGTTGACCTGTATGGCATTGATATCAGCAAAAGCATGGTTGACAGACTGCTAGCAAAACTGCCTGCCAAGGAGCATTACCGGATTAAATATGATGATGCCGTGAAGATGAAGTGGGATTTCAGCTTTAAACTGATAGTTGCCCCTTTTCGTGTATTTTCTCATATACTTGAAATAAAAGATCAGCTTGCCTTGTTGAATAATATTCATGATCATCTTGAGCCTGGCGGAGAATTTATTTTCGACCTGTTTGTCCCCGACCCGGTATTGCTTGCAAACGGAATTGATAACCAGATTGATTTTGTCGGAGAATATGAACCGGGGAAAATATTTAAACGGATTATTTCGTCAAAACCCGATATTGTAAATCAACGGCTTGATGTAACCATGAAATTTGTCTGGGATGAAAACGACAAGCAGATTGATAAAGAATGGCATTTCCCAATGCGTATCTATTTCAGATATGAACTGGAACATCTTATAAGCCGGTCGAAATTAAAACTAACGACTATTTACGGAGACTATGAGGGAAATCCGTTAACCAAGGGTTCTAAAGATTTTATACTGCATTGTTATAGAAAAAGTATGTAAAAAAATATTTTCCGGACAAACTTGAATAACTTATCCGGTTAGTTTATTTTTATATCAGTAATCTGATATTGCATGAAGCAAAATATCTTAATTTACTATGCGGTTTTTTTTGCCGGAATGTTGTTATTGCTTTTTTCCTGTAAAAAAGAAAAGGAAGAAATTCTAACTTATCGTAATCTGAGCTTTAATCCTTCTTTTTTGTCGGAGCGTATTCCTTCAGGACTGAAGACTTCTTCAAATCTTCATGCACGGCTTGTATATGATGATATAGCCGATATGCTTGACTGGAGTGAATTTTCAGATCAGCTTATACTCCCTGAAGATGCTGTAAAACTTAATTCCGACAACAGCAGGTTGAAATATCAGTGGAATAAGAACACAGGCTCATCTTTGCTTACTATAAACCTTGTATTTTCAAAGGAAGGAAATGATTTCCGGTGGGATGAAAAAATACAGTACGGTACCGGTATGGCCAATGAATACCTTTCCATCAAGGAAAGCAGTGACAAAAAAGATGGTTCGCTGGATTATAATGTATATTGGTTTTGCGGTTGGGAGCAACTTACTTCCTCATGCGAAGCGGTTATGAAACATTATACGTGGACATTTAAAGATGACGGAGGTATTTTTTATTCCTTAACCGGTGCTGAACCTTCATCAGATGCTGGTCAACCAATTGAATTCAGGTTAAATCTGAATCCTGACGGAACAGGTAATTCAATGGCTGTTGCCGGAACGTTTTATTATACTGCAGCATGGGATAGCCTGGGCAATGGTACCTATACCCTGCATGATAATGAAAATACTGAGATATATGAATGGACTGTGGTAGAATGAAATATGCATCTCTGATACCCATAGTATAACCTTGAATAGAGGATAACAACCCTGAGAGTTGACACCACTAATGCTATTTAAAAATCAAATATCTGTTTGTCGATTCGTCAATTGATTTTATCAATTGACAAATTTGATTTTATTATTTCTGCATCAACGATATTAATATTATTTTTGCTCAGCCAATTATAATAACTGATGGAAGGAGCCAAGACGGTTGCATTGCTGGGTGGAGGTAGCTGGGCTACTGCCCTGGCCAAATTACTGCTTAATAATTTATCGCATTTAAACTGGTATATACGTTCGGAAAAGATTATTGATCATATTAAGAAATATGGCCATAACCCTGATTATATTTCTGATATACAATTTGATACAAATAAAATAACTTTTTTTAATAACATCAATCAGGCAATTGAACAATCAGATATTCTGATTTTTGCCATTCCTGCGCCTTTTCTGAAAGAGTCGCTTGCCCGGTACCATAAAGGATTTCATAATAAATTTATTGTATCTGCCATTAAAGGCATCATTCCGCATGATAATCTGACGGTAGCTGAATTTTTCAATCGATATTACCATGTGTTGTTTCGCAACATTATCATTATAACGGGTCCGTGTCATGCTGAGGAAATAGCTCTTGAAAGGCTTTCCTATCTGACTGTTGTATCATCAAGTGAGGCAAGAGCCGAACATGTGGCTTCCATGTTGCGCTGTCATTATGTTAAGGTGAAAACCTCAAAAGATATTTATGGGACTGAGTATGCAGCCGTATTGAAAAACATTGTGGCGATAGCTGCAGGTATTTCACACGGATTAGGATATGGCGATAACTTTCAGGCCGTACTTATTTCAAATGCCATGCAGGAAATCAAACGTTTTCTTGAAAAAACATATAAATCTAAAAGGAAGGTACTGACTTCACCGTACCTTGGCGATTTGCTGGTGACAGCCTATTCACAATTCAGCCGCAACCGCACCTTTGGTATGATGATTGGTAAAGGGTATTCAGTAAAATCAGCGCAACTTGAAATGAATATGATTGCTGAAGGGTATTATGCTGTAAACTGCATTCATGAGATCAACCGCAATTATAATGTTAAAATGCCCATTATTGATGCTGTTTATCATATTTTATATGACAAAGTTTCACCTTTTCTTGAAATAAAATTATTATCTGAAAAACTAATGTAACCCAAAAAATAAGTTAAAACATGGAACACATAAGCGTCGATATCAGCAAGACTTTTGGATTTGTTTCCAAATCAATTATTGATGGTCTTCAGAATCTTGTTAAAGAAAAAAACCTGTTTCTTGAAAACAAAACAGGCAAGGGAAATGATTTCCTTGGCTGGGTTAGGCTACCGTCATCTATTCATGATAAAGATCTCACTGAAATTGAGACGTTAGCAAAAAACATGGCTTCGGAAATCGATGTGATAGTGGTGATTGGCATAGGCGGTTCATACCTTGGCACAAGGGCTGTTTACGAAGCACTATCGCATTCCTTTCTCCAGCTTCAGAAAGACCGTAAATTCCCCTTGATAATTTATGCAGGGCACAATATTGGTGAGGATTATCTAAGTGAATTAATTGAAATACTCAATGGATTCCGCTATGGAATTGTTGTGATTTCCAAGTCGGGCACTACTACTGAACCAGCTATTGCTTTCAGGATTCTGAAAAACCATCTCGAAAAAAAGGTTGGCAAGGCAGCAGCAAAAGAACTGATTATTGCTGTTACCGACGCTGAAAAAGGTGCATTAAGGACAATGGCCAATGCCGAAGGTTACAAAACATTTGTTATCCCGGATGATATCGGCGGACGTTACTCGGTGTTAACACCTGTGGGGCTGGTACCATTGGCTATAGGTGGTGTGGATATTAAATCACTGGTTGAAGGCGCCCGTGCAATGGAAAAAATTACCGGCAGTGAAGTGCCGTTTGAAAACAACCCTGCTGAGTTATATGCTGCAACAAGGTACACTTTATACAGACTGGGCAAGAAAATTGAGATTCTGGCCAACTATGACAATAAGCTTCATTACATAGCTGAGTGGTGGAAACAGTTATACGGAGAAAGTGAAGGCAAACAAGGAAAAGGACTTTTCCCGGCAAGTGTTGACCTGACAGCTGACCTGCATTCAATGGGGCAGTATATTCAGGAAGGAGAAAGAATATTGATTGAAACCGTTTTGTCAGTGAAAGAACCGGATTACAAGCTGACCGTACCCGCTGACCCTCAAAATCTTGACGGTTTGAATTTCATTGCCGGTAAACGCATTGATGAAATCAACAAAATGGCCGAACTTGGGACATTGCTTGCTCATGTTGATGGTGGCATACCAAATATACGCATTACCATACCTAAGCTTAATGAATTTTATATAGGACAATTATTATACATGTTTGAAAGAGCCTGCGGCATTAGCGGTTACTTGCTCGATGTTAACCCGTTTGACCAGCCAGGGGTCGAGGCATACAAGAAGAATATGTTTGCCCTGCTTGAAAAACCCGGCTTTGAAGAAGAAACGAAGAAGATAAAGGCAAGGCTTTAAGCTTATATAATTATCATAAATAAGTTTTTTCTTTTCTTTTCTTTAATATTTTTAAAACATAGTGCTTACTTTTTCGTTAATTAATTTGTATTAAATATGTTAATATCTATGTGATATTTTTAACATGATGTGGACCAATTTCTGGCGTAGTTATTAATAATATAATAACTTTACAGAAGCACAATAATTTAGCCAATTTATTAAAAATGAATTACTTGGCCCACATATATCTTTCAGGGGATGATGAAGAAGTTATCATCGGTAATTTTATTGGCGATTTTGTAAAGGGCCATTTTTTTAATCAATACACACAGGCAATCCGCAAAGGGATAATACTTCACCGTTATATAGATTCATTTACGGATACTCATGCCATCGTAAGAAGAAGCAAACTGAGGCTTAATGAAAAATATCACAAATACTCGGGTATTATTATCGATATACTTTATGATCATTTTCTGGTCAAAAACTGGCCGCTATATAGTATTACACCGCTTGATGAATTTATAAAAAAATTTTTCGACCTGGCAAACCGATATTTTGATATACTACCTGATAGTGTTAAATTTTTCCTTCCTTCCTTTATTAAAAACAACTGGATGAAGAGTTATGATACTATTGAAGGCATACAGGATGTTTTAATGCGTATGTCAAGCCGCACAAGTCTTCCTGATAATACTGAATTTGCAATGGCAGTTCTTCGCCGTGATTATGATCTCTTCGAAGCGGAATTTCAGGCTTATTTTCCGGCACTGGTTACTTATGTTACCAAAACTTTTGGTATAAAGCTTATGGAAGAAAAGATATCAAAGAATTCATAGATCAGGAACCGCAGACTTTGTGTCTTTGTTATCATCTCGTACAGCACATACCTTAATCACAGATGTAGTATTAAAATGCCTGAAAGGGAAACACTATGTATTTGCTTCTCAGGTTGCCCTGATTGTTTAACCGGAGTACATTATCCGAGATTAGTCAATAGAAACAATATAAATATTTAAACATGTTGTTTCTATTGACTTATCGGGGAAATCCCGACTAACAAAATGTAATCATTCCGGAATGATTACATTTTGTTAGTCGATTCGTCAATTGATCTTTTCAATTGACGAATTTGGGATTATTGATTTTATTTATTTTATATTTTAAAATAAATTGAAAAAATCAAATTCCGGCCTGGCGCACTTATTCCTGAAGCATAAGGGCGGTATAGCCTGTCGGTTATGTTTTCAATCCCTGCATGAATGGCCATATAACGGTTAGGATACCATGCAGCTTTAAAATTTAACGTGTACCATCCCGGCACATAAGGATTACTATTGTTATCTTTTGCATAGGGCGATGCATCATTTCGCTCTGAAAGCGGAAGATCGTCAAAGTTCATTTTGCCGTTGTAATGGCAATAAAAATCAAATCTGAAGTTTCTGCGGGTATATGTGAGATGCGTAGTACCGAACAAAGGTGCTGCATGCCTGAGCGGATAATCAATTAAACTGTCCTCACTTTGTTCTGCTCCATGCTGAAAATTCAATATACTGTTAAGTCCGAAACCTGATCCAAACTTTATATCTATTTCGGCCTGGACACCATATACAAAAGCTCGCGTAATATTTTGTATTGCCTGTACCTGGCTCATTTCTCCATCATACAACAGGCTGTCCTGTCCGTTATATTTGAAATTACGTCTTGCAAAAGCATTGTCAAGATAAGTGTAATAAGTACTCAGATCAAGCTTAATTAAATTGGCAAAAATTTTTGACGTACCTAATTCGGCATTCCATGCATATTCGGGCTTAAGGTCCGGATTGGGCACAACCACCGATCCTGGCTCAGAGTCAAATACTTTTCCTATGTCGTCAACGTTTGGTGCATGAAAACCGGATGAACCGTTACAATATATCTGCCAGCCTGCCTGCGGAATAAAAACAATTCCAAGACTTCCATTTAAGGCACCGTTTTTATTGCGGGCACTGACAAACGGGAAGGGGAACATACTTGTGTCAAAATCAGCTTTTACACAATAATAACTATACCGCAGGCCACCGTTTAAAATTAACTGTTCATGTATATTATGTTTTATATTGGCATAAATTCCGTATGCCTGCCAGATGGCACCATCAGGATATCGCGTGTTGGTGGGTGTTATTTCATGAGTATTAATATTAATACGGTTGGCTTCCGAACCTACTTTATTATAAACAGCTTCAGCGCCATAAAAAAGTTTCGTTTTACTGCTGATTTCCTTATCCATATCAATGTTTGCCGAGTATGCGTTAATGTGTTCTGTCTGGTTCCTAAGCCGCTGATTATTGAATTTTCTGTCGTGTCTGCTTTCTTCAAAAATCTGCCATGCTGCAACCATTCGCATCTGGTTGTAAAACCAGTTACCTGTTGCATGTTTGATTTCAAGACGGTTCATCATCCATTGCTGAGGACCGTAGTACCATTCAGCATTGTCAAAAATACCGTCGTCATTTGAATCAAGGTACAGACGATCGTATCGGGGAGCATCTGTAGTGGACGAATAATGAAATGCATAGTTAATATTCCAGGCTGCAGATGGCCTCAGACTTATTTTTTGCATAATATAGTACTGGCTGAAACCTGATCTGACCTGTACCTGAGGATCTTTATTAGCAATGACGGTGTCGCGTCCATTGATAGTTTGCTGATAGTAAGGCCTCAGAAAGTATTCATTCCCGTGTGAACCAGCTCTGAGGTCTTCATAGTCGGCATAAGTTATGCTGGTTACTAATGCCCATTTTCTGAATCCGGCATTAAAATCAAGATGTCCGGTTTTTTCATTACTGGCGGTTGAATACCGTCCCATGGCATTTATGGTTAAGATGGGTTTGTTGTTTTCTGAAAATTTGGGAGTCAACGTATGAAAATCCATTACTCCGCCAATAGCATCACTGCCATACATCACTGCCCCCGGGCCGAATAATATTTCAGCGCTTTCTGTTGAGCCGGCATCGAGTGAAATTACCTGCTGGACATTCCCAAGCCTGAAAATGGCATTATTCATACGAACACCGTCAACCACGAGCAATACCCTGTTTGTGGCAAATCCTCGCAGCATGGGAGATCCTCCGGCAAGCTGACTTTTTTGTATATATGCATATCCACTTACACCGAGTAAATCAGCTGCTGTCTGCGGATTCTGAAAATGCGCCTCATGCATGTTTATTTTTTCGATACGGTACGGTAGTTCGGTTTTTTCCTGTTCCCAGCGATTGGCCGAAACAATTACTTCATCCAGTGCGAAATTTTTCTGCATCAGTTCAATAATAAAAGAAGACGATTTAAGCTGGCTGAAGTTACAGGTAATTGGCGCATAACTCACATGCCTTATGTATATAGTATCGGCCTCAAAAAATTTGCTTATTTCGACCTGGCCTTTTGCGTTAGTTATAACTGAAAGAGCAGGATGATTCGAATAAACCACCGCTCCCTGTATGCCTTGCCTTGTAATAGCGTCAATTATAGTAAGGGTTTGAGAGAAAACTTCCGGAGAAAATAAAAAAGATAATAAAACAAGATATAAAAATGTTAGTTTTTTCATTGTTGTCAATTTTGAAAATGATTTTTTCAGTAAAAAATATTTTTTGAAAAGCAATACTGAACTCTCATGTTAGTAACTGGATTTTTTATCCTTATTGAGCCAATTAAACACAATAAATATTAAAACCCAGATTTGTCATTAACCTTTTTATAATGACCATCATAAGTAAATTTAGTTAATCCCGAATACGTCAATTGATTTTCAATTGACGTATTCGGTTACATGAATGTTTTTTATGATGAAACACGAGCGTTTCAGGTTAATATTTAGTCAGGACTATAGCCATTTCAGGTATAAATTCCGGCAAAGGAAAAAATCTGCCGCTGGCATTAATCCCTAATAATCAGCGGAAAGCACAACAATACCTTCCTTGATAATATCAAAATTCAACCCCATTCACATGCATGAATTTTATCCAGAAAGGCTGAATAACAAATCATTTTTATCAAAATCCCTGGATTCAGATAGATTTTTTAAAAAGAAGATATTTTAGCATCGAAGAATACAGGAATTTGAAATTATAAATTTGTTGTCCCGACTAAATATTTATGGTGTTTCTATTGACTAATCTCGGATTAATTTTCTGGTTTTGGTGGTGGTGTAGGAATTTCAATATATCCGTCAATAATAGCATTAACAGTCAGGAAAAAAATGT
>CAZBCB010000097.1:0-8948 GCA_964489905.1 uncultured Bacteroidales bacterium | reverse complement strand
AATACGAAATACAAATTAATAAAGGTAATATTTTATGGTTAAAGATTATTCGGGTTAATCATGTGGTTGAGGGGTTTTACAGCCTTGACGGGAACAACTGGATTAAAGTAGGCGAAGGCTTCAATATCTCAGAAATTGATTCTTATTCTGATTTTACATCTTTTACAGGCACAAGACAGGGTCTGTTTGTCCAGGGTAGTAATGATGCTTATTTTGACCTCTATATATACCGCGATGCTTATTCCCCGATTCTGGCTGAATGTCCTGCAAACCATTACGGAACCTCAGTCTCTTCCTATACACAGGAATTAAAAGTACTTGACAGTATTCATAATAACGACTGGGCATTATTTGCCGGGATTGAATTCGGAGGAAATACTGAATATCCTAAAACTCCGAAAAGCATAGAAATAACTGCTTCAGGAATGAACAATGGCGGAATTGTTGAAGTATGGCTCGATTCAATTGATACAGGCACAAAAATCGCCGAATGTATAATTTCAGGAACGGGCAATATGAATACTTATGAAACATTTACTGCGCCTGTTGCCCCCGTGCAGGGAAGGCACGATGTGTACCTAAGGTTTAAAGGAAATGAAAATAAGCCCTTATTCAGACTGATGTGGTTCTCTTTCTCTCCTTTATCCGGCAATGTTCAGAATCTTAACAGCATTAATTCTGCTTCATTTATTACTGATCTGTATAACAATGTTGAAATAAAAAAACAGAATAATACAAATATTAACTAACCTAAAAATTAAGCTTATGAAAAAAATAATTCACGACACTTAAGGTGGGTTGCATATAAAAAAGAGAAAATCCTTTAAACAGAAAAACCCATCTGCTTTGTCTGAAAAAAACAGACATCGTCTTTTTACTAAAAAATTATTGAATAAAGTAAATCTACTAATAGTTTAATTAACAGTACTAATGGAAAAAAATATCAAAAAACTGTGTTATGCTCTTTTCTTTCTGAACAGGAAGAAATTGCAGCTAAAAAGATTCTTGTTCTTTTTGACAATTATCCTCAGTTCATCAGTATTTGCCCAGAATGAACGTACGGTAAGAGGAGTGGTGCTTGATGCATCTCAGAATCCTATTATCGGAGCTACGGTTGTACTAAAAGACAATCCTACATTCGGAACCGTTACAGATTTAAACGGTGAATTCAAACTAACCATACCCCAGGATAATCAGACTCTTGTTATTTCTTTCGTTGGAATGGAATCACAGGAGATTGATATGTCGGGCAAAGACAATATCACCATAGTTTTGAAGGAAACAGAAATAAAACTGGGTGAAGTTGTTGTTGTAGGTTATGGAAAACAGAAAAAAGAAAGTGTGGTTGGCGCAATATCGCAAACTACAGGACAGGTACTTGAAAGGTCTGGTGGAGTATCAAATATTGGTGCTGCTCTAACCGGAAATATACCTGGTCTGATTACCATGCAAGGTACAGGCGAACCCGGAGATGAAGATCCTATTATTTATATAAGAGGCAAGGGGTCATGGAATTACGGGAATCCGCTTGTATTGGTTGATGGTATTGAGCGTTCAATGGATGAAATTGACTTTAAATCAGTTGAAAGCATCTCGGTATTGAAGGATGCGTCGGCAACTGCTGTTTTTGGTGTCAAGGGGGCAAACGGAGTGATACTTATCACTACCAGACGTGGTTCTGAAGGTAAAGCCACGATTAGAGTCACTTCAGATGTTACTATGAAAATACCATCATTGCTCCCCGGTAAATACGATGCCTATGATGCTCTCAGAATAAGAAATATAGCTTTGGAAAGGGAAGTAAATATTGATCCTGCTGTATGGAAGTATTACACTCCCATTCCCGAGTTAGATAAATATCGTAACCCTTCAAGTCCCGAAGAAGCTGAAAGATATCCTAATGTCGACTGGCAGAAAGAGTCGTTTAAAGATTATGCGATGTCATACAGCAGTAACATCAGCATTTCTGGCGGAACACCTTTTGTAAAATATTTCACTTCAATGGATTACCTGAAAGAAGGCGACCTTATCAAAGTTCGTGATAACGGACAAGGATATAAGCCCGGTTATGGATATGAAAGGTTAAATTTCAGAAGTAATCTCGACTTCAATCTCACAAAAACAACAACGCTGGCAATCAACCTTTCAGGTTCTCATGCCTTGAAAAAGGAAACATGGTCAGGCTTTGAATACACAATATGGCAGGCTGCCTATTCCAACCCTCCGGATGCGTTTCCGGTTCAATATAGCGACGGTTCATGGGGATACTGGCCAGCCAACACTGTTGACGTACAAAACTCAGTGAAAAACGTTTCATCACAGGGAATAAGGAATGTAAAAACATCTGTTTTGAATACTGACTTTACACTCACACAAGACCTGAGCATGATTTTAAAAGGACTCAGTATAAAGGGTACTTTCTCCCTGGATAATACTTTTGTTTCAGAGGGAGGTGTATGGCATAACTGGGGAACACTGATTGAAAAATGGATTTCACCTGAAGGAGATACTACATGGGGGCAAACAACCGGAAATGTAAAATATGACTATGTTGTCCCTGCATGGTCTGCCAGAGCAGATGGCATGCTTGACTATGAAACATTAAGAAAAATATATTATCAGGTACAACTTTATTATGAAAGAAAGTTTAAACGACACAATATTACCCTTATGGAACTTTTCAGCCGGGATCAGAGGGCAAAAGGCAGTATTTTCCCTCTTTACCGTGAAGACTGGGTGTTCAGAGCAACCTATAATTTTGATGAAAGATATTTTGTTGAATTTAACGGGGCCTACAACGGCTCGGAAAAATTTGGTCCGGAATACAGGTTTGATTTTTTCCCGTCTGCAGCACTTGGCTGGATGCTGAGCAATGAAAAATTTCTGAAAAATGTTGCATGGCTTAACAGGTTTAAAATAAGAGGATCCTATGGCCTTGTCGGAAATGACAGACTGGATTTTAATGAATACAATGCTGATTTCCGTTGGTTATACCGGACAGACTGGGTATATGGAGGCCAGTCACTATTGGGTACAAACTGGACAAACAGAAGCCCCTATATATGGTATAAAGAAGGTGCCATCGGAAACCCCAATGTACATTGGGAAACAGCTGAAAAGAAAAATATCGGAGTTGAATATTCTGTTTTTAATGGATTGATTGAAGGCAGCGTGGATATTTTTGAAGATTACCGTAAAGACATTCTTATTAAGGGGTCTGACAGAGCAATCGTTGATTATTTAGGAGGTAAAGCTCCTGCAGCAAACCTGGGTGAAGTAAAAGTAAATGGTTATGAAATTGAAACCAAATTGAATTATCGTTTCGCAAATAGCCTGAGATTATGGGCTAATATTGCCATTACGCATGCAAAAGATAAAATAATTTTTGCTGATGATCCTGTATTATTGCCGGCATACCAAAAAGATGAAGGTTACCAGATTGATCAGTACCGTTCACAAATGCTTGGCGATTTTGCAAATACCTGGGATGAAGTTTATGGGATGACCATCTGGGAATCAAATGATAATCTGAAACTGCCCGGTGAATATAATATTATTGATTTTAATGCCGACGGTGTTATTGATCAATATGATAACACACCAAACGGATATCCCGAAAGACCTCAGAATACTTATAACTATAGTCTTGGTTGCGATTTTAAAGGATTTAGCCTGTTTGTCCAATTTTATGGTGTAAATAATGTAACCCGATATGTAGGCTTTGGTAATTTTAATAAGCAGGTTAATGTTGTATATGATCAGGGTAGCTATTGGTCAAAAGATAATAAAAATGCTGACTCCTTTGTGCCAAGATTTGTTAAAAAGTTTGACAGATACGGAAATTACTATGCTTATGACGGTTCCTATTTCCGACTTAAAAATGCAGAAATCGCATACACCTTCGCTTCAGCTAAAATAAACAGATTAGGAATTAAGTCATTGCGGATATACCTCAATGGCAATAATCTGCTTTTATGGACAAAGATGCCTGATGACCGCGAATCAAATCTGAGCGGATGGGGAGGACAAGGTGCCTATCCTACTGTAAGGCGTGTAAATCTTGGAATTAATGTTGTTTTGTAAAAAAATTAAATTATGATAAGGAACAAAAATATCAGCAGCCTATTTTGGGCGTGTATCATGACATTGAGCTTTACGCTGTTGTCATGCGAAGAATACCTCGACAAATCACCTGAAGCAAACATAACCGATGAGGAAGTATTTAGTACATTTAAAAGTTTTCAGGGATTTGTAGAAGAATTGTACCATTGTACACCTGATTATACAAGGTCAACATGGGTTGCCGACTGGAATATTGGTGACGAAATTCTTGCGACAACCGTTGACTGGAGATTGAATGTTCATTTTGATAATGGTGATTACTGGTACTGGTACACTTCAGGAGGCATGGGCTGGGATCAAAGCTATTTTGGGGAAGATGAAGGCGCTATTACTGATCTTGCCAACAATGGTTGGCAGAAAAAAGGTCTCTGGCCTTTAGCATGGTATGGAATCCGGAAGGCAAATATCGGACTTGCTAATTTTGATAAACTTGTTGAAGCCACCCAGGAGGAAAAAGATATTATTAAAGGACAACTTCTGTTCTTTCGTGGTTTTTTCCACTTTCAACTGATGAGTTTCTGGGGCGGCTTACCATATATTGACAAAGTGCTCGGCTCTGAAAAATTAAACCTACCCCGTTTATCATACAGAGAAACCGCACTCCTTGCTGCCAAAGACCTTGAAGAAGCAGCAGCATTGCTGCCAGCTAACTGGGATAATACAGTAGTTGGACAAAAAACTCTTGGAAATAATAACCAACGCATAACCAAATCAACGGCTTATGCCTATCTGGGAAAGGACCTGCTTTATGCAGCCAGCCCGTTAATGAATTATGTATCAACCAACAATGCATCTTATGATGCAGAATTATGTAAAAAAGCAGCTGAAGCATTTTATAAATGTCTTTACCTGTCGCATACCGGCGATGCATTTTATCAGCTTACTGAATGGGAAAGGTATATGGAAAACTTTTACACTCTAAACGGAGATATTCCAGGATACCCCGAATCGCTGATGACCCCCATGTTTTTCTGGCAGGGCACTTACGATGTTAATGGATCATTATGGCAACCACAGGTAACCGGATTTGATGGAAATATGGTTTCACCATCAGCCAGCTATGTTAAAAATTTTGGTATGGCTAATGGTTTACCCATTGATGCCGAAGGTTCAGGCTATGATCCTGCAGACCCCTGGGCAAACCGCGATCCGCGTTTTTATGCCTTTATTACTTATGATGGTGTAAAAGTAATACAGGGTGGTACTTCCAGTGATGATTACAGACGATATGCCAACCTTTATACCGGAGGCAATTACCGAAGCGATTTAAACGGCAGCCGCACAGGATATATGCTCCGGAAATTTCAGCCACTTGAAGCAAACGCAGTGGATAATGTTCCCAATAGACTCGAACTGCCCGGTTATATGCGTCTGGCAGATGTATATTATATGTATGCCGAAGCTGTATTGTATGGTTATGGAACACCAAAAAGCAGCTATCCGGGAAACAGCGATTATGTTTTAACAGCAGAAGATGCTGTGAATACTGTCAGAGCGAGAGCTAATGTGCCGGGCGTGGATGCAAGATATCTTTCCTCACAGGAAGCTTTTATGAGCGAAATAATAAGAGAAAGAGCTGTTGAACTTATGTGCGAAGCCAATATACGCTTCTGTGACTTGCGCCGTTGGATGTTGCACAAAGAAAAGAAATACCGTGAAAAAACTGCTATTGATTTTGACCGTGGTGCCGACGGTAAACCAATTAACATGGTTGAAAGAGTAGTTGTAACAAGAGTAGTGGAAGATAAACATTACTGGTTGCCTTTACCCCAGGATCAGGTTAATATTTATCCTGAGTTTTATCAGAATCCCGGATGGTAAACGGAAAAGTTTTGATTGTATAAGATGTATATAATTTTTAAAACGAACTAAAATGAAATATTTTAAAATAATACTAACGCTTTTTTTCTCCTTGCTCTTTGTTATCTCAAATGATTTACGGGGGCAAAATACCAATAATATTAAATTGGAGACAATAGTTGTTGACCATGAGGGCAAGCCGGTTCCCGGTGCATCTGTATATGCAGACGAAGATAGAACAGTCCGTTTTACAGATATAACCGGTAAATTTATTATTACAGTGCCCTTAAATTCAACGCTGAATATTAGTGCTGAGGGATTTAAACTGAAAACAGTCATCGCTGAATCAGGTCTTGAAGAAATTATTCTTGAAAAAGACAGCATTGGTGAACTGGTAAATGTTGCATACAGAAAAATAGAAAAAAGAGACCTTCCGGGAGCAATCAGTGTAATCAATCCCGGTGAATTTATCGATAATGATTATAATACCTCTGTAACAGAAGGTATTTATGGCAGAATCGGAGGATTGCTCTGGAGTAACAATATCTGGGGTCTGGAAAATGCCCTCATACTGATCGATGGCGTGCCGCGTAATTTCAGCGATATCCGGCTCGATGAGATTGAACAAATCACCATTCTCAAAGGTGTTAATGCTGTGGCTCTGTATGGCAGTCATGCAGCCAGAGGAGCTATATTAATAACAACTAAAAAAGGTGAAGCATTTACCCGAAAAATAAGCGTCAGGGCAAATACAGGTATCAGCTCTCCCAAAAAATTTCCTGAATACCTGAGTTCAGCAGAGTATATGACTCTGTATAACGAGGCACGAAGAAATGATGGCTTACCGGAATTATATGATGAGGAGACCATCAATAATTACCGCACAGGCAATAGATACAGGTACCCTGATCTGGACTATTATTCTTCGGAATATCTTAACAAATATGTCTATAATAATGATATTAGCGCACAAATCACGGGGGGAAATAAAAATGCACGTTTTTATTCCAACCTGGGCTTTGTAACTAACAACACATTACTTAATGTGGGTGAAGGTAAAAATGAGCGTGATAGCAGGTTTAATGCCCGTGGAAATGTTGATCTTACTCTTAATGATTACATAACCAGTTCAATAAACATATCGGCAATATTAAGCAGTAACCGCCGCGCATTGGTAGATTACTGGAACAGCGCCGCAACTCTTTTACCCAATAAATATGCTCCGCTTATTCCTATAAGCATGATCAGTCCTGATTCTGTGGAAGCAGTTGCTCTCGCCGGAAACAGTAAGAACATTATCGATAATCAGTATATCCTGGGAGGTACTCAGGAATATATGACCAATCCTATTGCCGATTTATATGCCGGAGGACATAACACTTTTATCAGCCGGGTAATACAATTGACAAATGTTATAAACGTTGACCTGAGCAATCTCATGAAAGGTTTGTCATTCCATACCCGGTTTAATGCTGATTTTTACAATTCCTATATTCAGTCAATCACCAACAATTATGCAGTATATGCACCCACATGGGATACTGTTCCCGGTTCAAATATAATTACAGGCCTTACAAAATACGGAGAAGACGTACGTTCAGGGGTTCAAAATAGCAGCGGAGCAGCACAAACAAGAAATCTTGGATTTTCTGCTCAATTTGACTATTTAAGAACTTTTAATGAAATTCATAATTTCTCAGCCATTCTGCTTGCTTCAGGAACAGCAATTACGCAAAACGGAATTTATCAGCCCTCTACAAATGCTAATCTTGGCCTTCAAATCGGCTATAATTACAATCATAAATACTGGCTTGATTTTAGCGCAGCCCTGGCAAATTCAACCAAATTACCTGAAGGAAACAGAATCGGTTTCTCGCCAACTATTGGAGCCGCATGGTTACTCAGTTCAGAGGATTTTTTATCTGCTTCAAGCTTTATTGACCATCTTAAGTTGTCCGCTTCAGCCGGCATAGTAAATACTGATTTGTATATCAACGATTTTTATTTATATGAAAACGTATATACGCAACAAAACTGGTTCGGTTGGAACGATACTTATAATAATCAGGCATTTACTTCAATTCAGGGAGCAAACCCCAAACTCTCTTTTGTCAAAAGAAAAGAGTTTAATCTGGGTATCGAAGGATCTTTCTTTAAGAAATTGCTCTGGCTTGAATCAACTTTCTTTATTACCCGAATGGACGGACTGCCAACACAAAGATTCACCCAATATCCTGATTATTTCAGTACACTTGTTCCTTATACAAATTATAACTGTAATCAGTATGCAGGTTTTGATTTTTTAATGAATATAAATAAAAAATTCGGAAAGGTTGATTTAAATCTTGGAATGAATGTAACTTATGCCCATTCAAAAGTTATTAAACGTGACGAATTATATACTGATTCATATCAGAACAGGGTGGGCAAACCGGTAGATGCTATATTCGGACTTGTCAGTGATGGATTTTTTTCTGACGAAACCGATATAGAGAGTCATCCCAAGCAGATGTTTGGTGATGTAAGGCCTGGCGATATCAAATATGTCGATCAAAATGGTGATAATATCATCAACGAAAGGGATGAAGTGGAGATTGGCCGTTGGACAGCTCCGTTTAATTATGGTCTGCACTTTTCACTTACCTACCGGAATATAACCTTTTTTGCACTGGGTACCGGTATTATTGGTGGTAACGGAATAAGAAACGGTAACTATTACTGGGTTGACGGAGATGATAAATACTCTGCTGTTGTACTTGACAGATGGACAGAGGAAACAGGAAATTCAGCCAAATATCCCCGTTTAAGCTCCCAGCAAAACAATAATAATTTCCGGTTTTCCGATTTCTGGTTATTTAAAACCAACCATTTTTATTTAAACAAAGTACAAATTACATATAATCTGCCTGCAGGCGCACTGAAAAATTCTTTTGTCAGAGAACTGAGTATATATATAATGGGTTCAGACCTGCTAATGATATCTAAAAATAAGGATATTATGGAGTTAAATTCTGAAACCACACCTC
>CAZBCB010000096.1:0-8994 GCA_964489905.1 uncultured Bacteroidales bacterium | reverse complement strand
TAAGAATTCCTGGTTATTTATATTAAAAAACATCATGAAATAACTTATAGTTAATTAACCATGTATTACTGCCTCATAAAAAAACCTTTTAAAATCATATTCTTATCCGCTTTTCTGATGATGCTGAATTTAAACATCATATTTGCCCAGACATCAGATAATCAGTACAGACAACCATTAAGGCAAGTCCTGAATGAAATTGAATTGCGGTTTAACATTAAACTCGAATATTCTGATGAGCTGGTGCATGACCGTTGGGTTACTTATGCCGGATGGCGATTACGCAGTGACCTTGAAAAAACGCTTGCCAATGTGCTTTTACCGCTCGATATGGTTTATTATAAAACTGGCGATAGCACCTATATTGTTGAAAATTTCAGATACTGCAAAACTTCAGTTGAAGATGGCAGAGATAAACTTAATTATTTACTGACGTTGTATACTAATAGAGATGAATGGGAACAAAGGAAAAAGAGTTTGAGGAAATGCATATATGAGGCACTTGAACTGCCCGATATACAATCATCAGCAGTTAAAGTTGCCGCTGTTGCTAATAAAAGAATGATGAACGGATACAGTATTGAAAACATAGCCATTGAAACCATGCCGGGTTTATTTGTCAGTTGTTCGATTTACCAGCCGGCAAAACATAAGGGGAAGATACCTGCAATATTATGCCCCAATGGTCATTTCCCCGACGGACGATATAATGCTGATGTGCAGATACGATGTGCCATGCTGGCCCGCATGGGAGCAGTGGCCGTTAGTTATGACCTCTTTGCATGGGGGGAATCATTGTTGCAGTTTAAACCCGAAGACCATCGTAAAAGCCTTTCTATGACAATTCAGGTATTGAATACTATAAAAATTTTGGATTATCTTTTTACAATAAAATATATTGATACATCAAGAATAGCCATTACTGGAGCATCAGGGGGGGGAAGTCATTCAATGCTTATGGCAGCTATTGACGATCGCATTAAATTAAGCGTACCAGTGGTTATGCTTTCTGCGCATTTTTATGGTGGCTGTCCCTGTGAAAGCGGAAAACCTGTTCATCTTTGCGGGGGTGGTACGTGCAATCCTGAAATCGCAGCGATGGCTGCTCCTCGTCCACAACTTGTGATTTCTGACGGGAAAGACTGGACTGCCCAGGTTCCTGAAATTGAATTTCCTTACTTAAAAAAAGTTTACAGCTTTTATGGAAAAGAAGATGCGGTAAAGAATATTCATTTTACTGATGAAGGCCATGATTATGGTTATTCAAAGCGTTGTGCCATGTATGAATTCGTGGCACAACATCTGAGGCTGGATATTGAAAAGATAAAAAATACTGACGGAACTATAGATGAGTCAATCGTACGTATCGAAAACAAAAAGGCCTTGTATGTTTTTGGCGAACAGGGAGAAAATCTTCCGGCACATGCCATTAAAAGCTTTGAAGAACTTGAAAATGTTTATCATAACCTTATACATAGCCGTTTTATAAATGAAGACAAAAAATAAAAAAAATAAAATGACATACACCCGAAGGAATTTTATTGCCAAAAGTGCTTTGCTTGCCGGATCAACTGCTTTGTTGCATGGCAATAACTTTGCATTAAAAGCAGATTCTATTTTCTGTGGTGATAAAAATGACAGGATGCCTGAAAAAAGGTACCATATTGCCGTATGTGACTGGATGATACTCAAAAGACAAAATGCAGGTGCTTTCAGACTGGCTTCAGAAATTGGCGCTGATGGCGTTGAAGTGGATATGGGAGGCTTAGGCGACAGGGAAACTTTTGATAATAAGCTGCTTGATCCTGTTATACGGAAACACTTTCAGGATGAAGCGAAAAAATATAATCTTGAGATATGCTCAATAGCTATGTCGGGGTTTTACTCGCAATCATTTGCCGAACGTGAAACTGTTCCTCTCATGATACGTGATTGCATCAACACTATGAAATTATTAAACGTAAGCATTGCATTCCTGCCACTGGGTGTGAAGGGTGATCTGATTAAATATCCTGAGCTCAGACCGGTAATCATTGAACGGCTTAAAATGGCTGCAGAAATGGCTGAAGCAGCTGGTGTTATTATTGGCATTGAAACAGCCCTTGATGCTGAAGGTGAAGTAAAGCTCCTCGATGATATCGGATCGACGGCCGTAAGAGTTTATTTTAATTTTGCCAACGCATTGCAGCAGAAACGTAATCTGATTTCCGAATTGCAGATATTAGGAAAAGACAGGATTTGTCAAATACATTGCACTGATGTGGATGGCGTAACACTTGAAAATAATCCCCGTATTAATATGGCTGAAGTAAAGAAAACACTCGATAAAATGGGATGGAGCGGGTGGCTTGTTATTGAACGTTCACGCGATGCCAATCAGCCTCACGACATTAAAGGCAACTTCGGAGCCAATACACGCTTTCTTAAATCAGTTTTTCAATAATAAATCAATGTTTGTATTATGTATAACATTTTAAAAAAGCTAATCTTAATTTCTTTTATTTTTATTTCTTCTACTTTTACTCTTCCTGCTGTTGAAATATGGGTTTCGCCGGAAGGTTCTGACATAAATCCCGGCACTTTTGAACAGCCATTAGCTACAATATTTATGGCACAACGGAAGGCCAGGGAATTAAGACGGCTGAATGACCCCGGAGCAAAAAACGGAATTAACATTATTCTTAAAGAAGGAAGATATTTTCTTACCGAACCTTTAATTTTCCGGCCTGAAGATGCGGGTTCCTGCAATTCACTTACACGAATTATTGCCGCGCCTGATGCAAAGCCCGTTATCAGCGGAGGTATGCAAATAACAAATTGGAAAAAAGTTACCGGTAAAATTAAAGGGTTGCCAGATGAAGCAGTTGGAAAAGTTTGGGTTGCTGATGCACCAGAATATGGTGGTCGGATGATAGAATTCAGACAATTGTGGGTCAACGGGGTAAAAGCCCATAGAGCCTCCACACTGGGTGAAGGCGAATTACAACGCATAATATCTGTAAATAAGGAAAGAGAAGAAATATGGATACCTGCTCCTTCAGTAAAAATCATCAGACCTGATAATCTTGAATTTGTCATACATCAATGGTGGGCTATTGCTATTTTAAGGGTGAAATCAATTCAAATGACAGGAAATGAGGCTTGTGTGACATTTCATCAGCCTGAAAGCCGTATAGAATTTGAACATCCGTGGCCGGCTCCTTTTATCGATGATGAAAAAAAATATAACGGTAATTCGGCGTTTTATCTGGTAAATGCTATTGAATTGCTCAATAGGCCTGGTGAATGGTATGAAGATTTATCTGCCGGAAAAGTATATTACTGGCCAAGGGAAGGAGAAGACCTGTTGCATGCTGAAGTTATCATCCCTTTTCTTGAAACACTCGTTAGGGTTGAAGGAAGTCTCGACTTACCGGTTTCATTTGTCTGTTTTAAGGGCATCACTTTTTCACACACCTCCTGGCTCAGGCCATCACATTCAGGACATGTTCCGCTTCAGGCAGGATGGTCAATAGTTGACGCATATAAGCTTGTCCAGCCCGGAACACCTGATAAAGCAAGCCTCGAAAATCAGGCCTGGATAGAACGACAGCCGGCTTGTATTATGGTAAAGAATGCCCATAATATTATTTTTGAAAAATGTTGTTTCAAGCATCTTGCAGCCACCGGAATCGATTTAATAAGCGGTACTCATCATAACTTTATTCAGGGCAATATATTCAAGGATATTGGAGGAACAGGCATACAGATAGGTTTTTTTGGCAGTGCTTCATTTGAAGCTCATGTTCCCTATAACCCTGCTGATAAACGCGAAATATGCCGTTATGAAACCATTTCAAATAACCTGATTACCGATTGCACAAATGAGGACTGGGGATGCGTTGGCATAAGTGTTGGATATGCCCATGACATTAACATCGAACATAACGAACTCAGCCATCTCAATTATTCAGGTATTTGCGTAGGGTGGGGTTGGACAAAAACCGTTACCTGTATTTACAATAACCGCATCCATGCAAATCATATTCATCATTTTGCAGGAAATATGTATGATGTTGGCGGTATCTATACACTATCAGCACAACCAAATACTGTTATAAGCAATAACTGTATCCATCATCTTGAAAAAGCTCCTTATGCTCATATGCCCGATCATTATCAATATATTTATCTCGATGAGGGTTCCTCATATATTCGTATTGAAAATAACTGGACGGAAAAAGACAGATTCTTTTCAAACACACCGGGTCCGGGTAATGAGTGGATAAATAACGGACCGCATGTGAATGAAGAGATTAAAAATGCAGCTGGTCTTGAACCTGATTTTATTTATTTACTGAACGAACAGGAAATTCCTTGAAATTACCTGTATCAGGCTGAATATTTTTAATCTCAAAATAATATCTCCCCGAACCTGTTCTTAGTATAATTTCATTATCATTCACCTTTTGAATAATAATATTTCCGGATTTATTAACAGGCTTACCCCCTTCAAGTATAATCTGGTTTTCAGAGGCAGGTATGACTATATCAGCCTGAGTATTTACCGGAACATGTATTGTCATCGTAATGCAGTTATTTTTTTTGAACCAATGGCTTAATATTTCTCCGTATGGAGAATCAAACTTACCGTAAACATAATCGATATTTTCTAAAATAAAAGGTTTTATTAAAACATGTTTATAAGCAACTGAATTACCGGTCTGACTTATTCCGGCCAGACTTTTGTAAAACCATGACATTACATGTCCGAGCATTAAATGGTTATTCGAAACATTTTCCTGAGCTGTCCATGATTCGGTTAATGCAGTGGCGCCTTTTTTTATCTGATAACCATATCCGGGTACATCATCGCGATTAATCATTTCATATAAAAGCTGTGAAGTATTATAGTTCTGGCTGAGCAATTCAACCAGATAGTAAAATCCTATATCACCGGCTGTAATTTCTTTATTACGGGCATTAATTGAGTCAATGAGATTTTTTAAAATTTTTTCTTTGTCAGCTTCCTCAGCCAGACCTGAACACAACGGAACAGCCATAGATGTCTGACTGCCTGTAGCATAAACCTTTGTTTCTTTATTATAGAATAAATTGCTGAATGATTGTTTTATCACTGCTGCCAGTGAATCGTAATATTGTTTTTCATTGAAATAGCCTAATATTGCGGCAGTCTCACTCATAATTTCTGCATCGTAAAAATATATAGCTGTGGCTGTTAAGGCAACAGGGGTGAGCTGAACAAATCCCTGCCGTTTAGGTCCGAGATCATACCAGTCTCCCAGTCCATGTGATAGTATGTTATTGCACGATTTGGACTTCAGATAATGCATATAAGCATGCATTACTGGCCATGATTCTTTAAGCACATTCTTATCGCCATACCATTTATAAATGAGCCATGGAATAATAACCGATGCGCTTCCCCATTCGGGAGAATCTCTGAAATCACCATCAAATACAATATATTCAGGAGCAATACATGGGACTAAACCTTCGGGACTTTGCGCATCTCTGATGTCAGATATAATTTTCCTGTATAAATGATAAAGGTCATAATTGTAATGAATGGAGCTTCCCATCAGATAGGTTTGCTCAAGCCATCCGAGTTTTTCACGATGGGGACAGTCAGTTAACACACTTTGCATGTTACTTTTTACAGCATAGTCAATTAACCTGAATATCCTGTTAAATAAATCATTTGAACAGTAAAAAGTACCTGTTGAAGGAGCTGAATTATGATTGTGCAAAAAATTTAATTCATAAATCCGTGGACTATCTTTATCACTACTATTATCTGACTCGGGCACTGCCCCTTCAACCTGCACATAACGAAATCCATAATAAGTAAATCGTGGCCTCCAGACCTCTGTGCCCTCGCCTTTCAGTGTATATTCGTAATAGTATGGGCTGCCGGTGGCACGCTGATTAATGTGATTCTCTTCTGTAATAAGCTCGCCGGGTATTATTTTAACGGTTTGCCCCTTTTTCCCGGTTACTTTCAGTTCAATTATACCTGATGCATTCTGCCCAAAGTCGTATAAAAAAGTATCTCTGCCCAGCCGGATTATTTTTCCGGGCGTAAATTTTTCAGTAATTTTTACCGGGTAACCCGTTTCATGTTTTAATTTACCACCGGGACTTTCAACATAAATTGCCTGTTTCCATGATGAATCATCAAATTCAGGAAGATTCCAGCCACTCTGTTCCAGACGCGCATCATAGCTTTCACCACCATATATACTTGTAAATGTGACCGGTGAAGGTGAAGTCTTCCATGTAGTATCTGAAACTATATAATCGACTGTTCCATCTATATAAGTAATTTTCAGCAAACTGATCATTTTTGGCATCCCAAATGCAATTACCAGTTTGCGGTATCTTTCACGATTAATATTATGAAATCCGTTTCCCACTATTACACCGATAACATTAACCGGTTCATGGATAAAATCTGTTATATCATATGCATTGTAAAAACAGGTCTTTTCATAGTTTGTCCATCCCGGTGATAAAAAATAATCACTGATATTTATGCCGTTGACAGATACTTCATAATGTCCTATTCCGCTTATGTAAAGTAAGGCAGAACTGACTTTCTTTTTAGCAGCAAACGCCTTCCTGAAACAGGGTATAACCGGTCTCTGGCGGGCAATATTTCCGGGACTATTTACTGAAATATACCTGCCATGAATTAAACGAAGTGAATCGGCCAGGGCTTCATATCCTATCCATTTTGCTTCAAGCCATTGCTTTTCATTAAATAACCCTGTGGTAAATGTTGAAATTTCACTCCAACCTGATGATCTTCCTTTACTGTCCCATACCTTTACTTTCCACCAGTATTTTGTCGCCGGTTCAAGTTTTTTCCCTTCATAAGGGATAAGTATACTTTTTTCTGATTTTATTCTTTTTGAATCCCACGCGTCTCCGATATCCTGATGAATTTTTTCAAGGCTGGTTGAAACCAGTATCCGGTAAGATGTCTGATATTGATTTCGTAAGGGTGAAATGAGCTGCCAGCTAAACCGTGGCTGCTGAATATCAATTCCAATCGGATTTTTCAGATTTTCACAAAATGTCTTGGAAATATAAATAGCTGAATTACAAACAGTTGTAACATCTTTTACAAGCAGAAAAAAGATTAGCAAAATGCCTGTACTATACCTGTTCATAATACATGTAATTGAAACTCCGCCGGATTAAAAATATTTTAAATTTTCTTTTAATTATGACTTTTATTTCAGTTCGAGCATTACTACTGATTTTGAAGGTAATTTTATGATAAGTGAATTACCTGAAATTTTAAAATCTTTAAAATCCTGTGTTACCACTACTTCAGGGTTCTCAAAGGTATTGTGGGCATTTAATTCTTTAGCGGTCAATATTTTCCCGTTTGCCGATGCAACTTTCATACCTCTGATGTCTATAGTCACATCAATCGGTTTGTTCGGGTTGACATGAGCAATGGTAATATGTATTAACCCGTTTTTATCTTTTGATGCCGAAGCATTGAGTGCAGGAATCTTTTTTTCTTCAATTGTATAATCTTCACAATTAAGGTTAAGAGGTATCAGCGCGGCATCGTGGTGTACTTTGTACATTTCAAAAACATAAAATGAAGGAGTTAATACTATCTTTTCGTCCTTTGTTAATATCATTGCCTGCAATACATTTACCGTTTGAGCAATATTGGCCATCTTCACTCTGTCGCAGTGATTATTAAATATATTCAGATTTATAGCGGCTACAAGAGCATCACGTAATGTATTTTGCTGATATAAAAAACCGGGGTTGGTTCCTGGTTCAACATTATACCACGTTCCCCATTCATCTACCACTAATCCTACCTGCTTTTTTGGATCGAATTGATCCATTATTTTTGAGTGTTGTGTAACCAACTCATCCATAAACAATGTTTTCTGAATAGTTGTAAAGTATTCACTTTCATTAAATTCAGTTGCTGATCCTTTATCACCCCATGTTTTCGGAACAGTATAATAATGCAGGGAAACACCTTGCATGATTCTGTATGGCACCTTTTCCATCAGTGTGCGCATCCAATGGTAATCACGTGAACTGGGACCTCCGGCAATCCTGTATAATTTGTTGTCGCCGTAGTTACGGCAATAGGTTGCATACCTGCGAAACTGGTCGGAATAAAATTCTGCCGTCATATTGCCTCCACAGCCCCAGTTTTCATTTCCGACACCCCAGAATTTCACCTTCCATGGTTTTTCACGTCCGTTTTTACGGCGAAGATTAGCCATAGGACTTTCGCCATCGAAAGTTATGTATTCTATCCATTTTGACATCTCCTCTACTGATCCGCTTCCTACGTTGCCACATATATATGGTTCGGTTCCAAGCTGTTCACAAAGGTCAAGAAATTCATGGGTTCCGAAACTGTTATCTTCTGTTACTCCTCCCCAGTGGGTATTAACCATTTTGGGCCGTTGATCACGCGGACCTATACCATCCATCCAATGATATTCATCTGCAAAACACCCTCCAGGCCACCTCAGGTTAGGAATATTAAGCCTTTTCAGCGCTTTCACTACATCATTACGAATGCCCCGGGTATTAGGAATTGCTGAATTTTCACCAACCCATATTCCTCCATAAATACAATGACCCAGATGCTCGGAAAAATGTCCGTATATGTGCCTGCTGATTGTATCAGCCGTTTGATCGGCATTAAGAACAATACGATTTTCAGGGGCTTTGAACATAAATAAAAAGAAAAAGCCTATTAATAATGTAAATAGAATAATAATTTGGACTTTGGGTTTCATAGTAGTAAAATTTAAATTTGCTGAAAATACAACAATATTATGTAAAAAGAGAGATAATTATTAAAGAAAAATATTAGTATTATTTTAACTGGTATATTTGTCAGGAAGCATTTGATTAAACGAAGTATTATGAATTAATTAATTAATCGTACTTGGGTTTAAATTGACAAACCTGAATTTATTACTTTTTATGATGAAT
>CAZBCB010000095.1:0-9070 GCA_964489905.1 uncultured Bacteroidales bacterium | reverse complement strand
ATTACGAACAGACTGCACGTTGATGGACATTATTTAAGCAATAACCTGAAAGTCATAATTTTTAAAATAACGAAGATATATGGCTTCACGCTGGCTTTTTGTCAGATTATTCAATGCCTCAATAAGTTTATCTCTGTTTTCCTGATTGAGCTGTTCGGATATCAAAAAATCTTCATGCGAAAACTGAATTTCGAATAATTCATCATGCAGATCTGATATATTTTCAAAACGGTTTTTCCAGCATAAATTATCCAGAATATGATGACGAAGTGCTTTAAAAAGATATGCCTTAATATTATTTTTTTGATCAAGATTATTTCTGTTTTTCCATAACTTATAAAACAAATCCTGCATGCTGTCTTCAACAATTTCCCGATTTGGAGTCAGCTTAAGTCCGTAGCTGAATAAATCATCAAAATAAGTACGAAAGATAAGTGATAATGCTTCCTTATCTCCATTGATAAACCTCTTCCAAAGGATTTGATACTCCATGAATTATAAATCATCGAAATATAATTAATATTAAAAATATACAAAAATCACCAGATAATTAAATATTAATAAAGTAAATAAAGTAGTTCGTTATTAAATATTTTATAATAATTTAAGCAGTAACTGCGTTAAGATCTGCAATAAAAACTGCATAAGCACATATTCCGCTATTTTTATTTAATCACCATAAACATTCTGTTCCAGCGGATTTTTTTTAGGAAGGGTTTGTTTTTATCAATTGAAAGCCATACGAACCCCGGCTTACCAATAATATGGTCTTCGGGCACAAAACCCCAGAACCGCGAGTCAAGGCTGCCATGACGATTATCTCCCATCATCCAGTAATAGTCCATCTTAAAAGTGTATTTATCAGTCTCCTTATCGTTGATATATATTTTGTCATCTTTAACTTCGAGTTTATTTTTTTCATAATAACTGATAATTCTTTCGTACAATGGCAGGTTTTGTGTAGTAATATTTATAGTAGCTCCTTTTGCAGGAATGTATAGCGGGCCGAAATTGTCGAGTGTCCATTTGAAATTGGTGTCATTCGGGAAATAATTATAGCTTCTTTCATATACATAATTTGTATCATAGACGCGACGGACTTCTTTAACATTTTTAAAAGCTCTGATTTTTGCGACATCTGCATCTGTAAGTTTTGCGCTGATGTGCGGAGTACCCGGGTAACTTGAATATTCAGTAATTTCCAGCTTGTTTAAAACCCTTCTGCTTATTGACTGCCCTTCCATAATAATTTTATATTCATATTGAATACCGGGTATTTCTTTTTGTGGCTTGCCGTTGGTATATACCTTCCCCATGATAATCTGCAGGGTATCTCCCGGAATTGCCACACATCTTTTTATATAGTTATCGCGTTTGTCAACCGGCCTTACAACTATATCAAACTGCTCCCATACTTGATTCCGTGCAAGGGCATAATATTCCTTTTCTGATTTCAAAGGCTTACCCATTCTCATATCCATAATTTTTAATCCCATGGCATGGTCACGTATTACCTGATAATAGCTGATATTCTGTTGCTGAATAACAACGGTATCACCAGCCGGAAAATTAAAAACTACAGGATCATCTCTTTTGATTTTTCCAAAGCCTGCAAGCCGTTTATAGGGTAATTTTATCCACTCGAGATAAGATTTGGTTTTCTCTGTTAATGGCATAGTATGCTGAGTAAAGGGAAAGGCAATAGGTGTATTGGGTATTCTGGGACCATAGGCTACTTTGCTTACATAAAGGTGGTCACCAATAAGCAATGACTTTTCCATTGAACCCGTAGGAATCTTATAATTCTGAAAAAGAAAAATGTTGATTATGGTTACCGCAATCACAGCAAATATTAATGCATCCAGCCATTCAATAAGTTTACTGTTATTGCCGTCTCTACGTTTCCAGAAACTCCAGTTAACCTTTTTAGATACATAAATATCATAAATTATAATAACACCTAAAAGAAACCAGAGATTTCGCAACCAGATAACCCATAACACATAAATGAGAGCAACTATACCAAAGTTGATGTACTCTTTTTGCTTTTCACGTTTCTTTTGTTCTTCCTCAGACAGTTGTATTTTTCTTTCAAGAACAATACTATTACTCAACTTTTCAAATGATATCTTATCAGCGCTTATAAAGGGCCTAAACTGATAGGCAATATTAAGCAATTGCCTGTATATAGCCGATGAGAAAGTGAGTTTTTTCTGGTAGTCCTTAAATTGCCTTATTCTCAAACCAGCAAGGTAATGACCCGGATTTGCACCAGCTGCAATGGTAAGCGTTATAAATATAAACAGGTATATAATAATCAGGCCGATTTTTGGTAAAATACCCATTGAACTGATATTAAAAACGAGAATAGCAAAAGCAACAAAAAATAAAAAGTTGTACAGAGCTGACCTGCCTTTTTTTGTTTGTTCGGCCGGCTGAAAATCAGATTGTTTTGGTTGTGAGCTCATCAATTTAATATTTAAAAACAGAATATTTCAGCGGATAAATTTAAACATCTTTTCCCATCTTATATTCTTAAAGGGTGGTTTATTTTTATCAATTGACAACCATATAAAAGAAGCTTTGCCAATAATATGGTCTTCGGGCACAAATCCCCAGAATCTGGAGTCATTTGAATTATGACGGTTATCGCCCATCATAAAATAATAATCCATGTTGAATGTATATTGCCCTGTTTTCTTTCCATTGATAAAAATATCATTTCCTTTAATCTGAAGGGTATTATTCTCATAAACTTCAATAATTCTGCGATACAACGGCAAATTTTCGGTGTTTATTGAAAGTGTCATATTTTTTTTTGGAACAATAAACGGTCCCATATTATCTTCGGTCCACAGAAAGTTTTTATCAAAAGGAAAAACAATCTGGTTAAGAAATGCCGGATTTACACTTTCATGTCTGCGTAAGCCTTTGGCAATGCCTGATTTCTGAATCGCAGCATAAGCTTCACGGGTTAGTGGCAATTCATATATTGCATTAACATCATTATACCTTACATCATACCATGATATACCAATTGAATCAATTAATCCAGGCCTCAGGCTGCCTGAGGGCGCATATAAAAAATAGTTATACTGAAGTTTTTCCGGTTCTTTCTCCTTGTATCCATTGATATATGCTTTCCCGTGAACAATACGTATTGTATCGCCCGGTATTCCGATGCATCTTTTAATATAATTTTCTTTTTTGTCAACAGGCCTTACAATAATTTTATTTTTATAAAGTTTTAAAACTGAATCTCTGCCTATTTTGCGCGAAAGCGTGTAATATGTTTCACCTGTTCCTGTGAGTTCGTTTATTATTGTGTCTCCTTCAGGAAAATTAAAAACAATAACATCAGCATTTCGAACCCGAGCGTAACCTGCAAGTCTTTTATACGGAAAATGAATCCATGTTTTAAACGAAGGACGTGATGAATAGGGCAGCGTATTATGTACAAACGGAAATGAAACAAGTGTCATGGGCATTCTGGGGCCATACCTGAGTTTGTTCACAATAATATAATCACCCACACCAATGGTTTTTTCCATAGAAGATGTAGGAATCATATAGGCTTCAATAACAAAAAGCCGCAGGAAAAAGGCAATGAGTATCGCAATAATAACCGCTTCAAAAAGTTCTAAAACAACACGGCGCTTACCTGTTTTTTTATTTATTTTCCATGTAGCCCATGGAATAATCCTGAAAAAATAGAGATCGGCAATCAAAAGAATACCAGCCAGCAGCCAATAATTATCACACCACAAAACAAAAAGCACATAAATGGCTGACCAGATAAGAAAGTGAAGTATATTTTTTCGTTTTATTTTTAAACGCAAGGTGATTTATTTTATATCAAAAACCCAGTAAGTCATGCATTGTAAAACATCCTTTTTTGCCTTTAATAAATTCGGCTGCCAGCACGGCGCCAAGGGCTAAACCTTTCCGGTTCTTTGCCGCATGTTTGATTTCTATTGAATCAACAGCAGAGTCATAAGTTACAATGTGTGTGCCGGGAACTTCATCTTCACGAATAGCGGTAATTTTTAGCGTGGTATCATCTGATGCCTGATTAAGTTCCCAGTGTTTTTTTCTGTCAATTAATTCAATGATATCTCTTGCTATGGTTATTGCTGTTCCGCTTGGGGCATCAAGTTTATGAATATGGTGAATTTCCTCAACCATAACATCATACTGACTGAAGTTGTTCATGATACGTGCCAGATGCTTATTAATGCTGAAAAAAATGTTCACACCAAGGCTAAAATTGGTGGCATAGAAAAATGTCTGGTTTTTTTCTTTACAAATGTTCACCACATTTTCAAACTTATCAAGCCAGCCGGTGGTTCCGCACACTATGGGTGTATTGGCATTAAAACATGCCAGAATATTGGCGTATGCACTGTCAGGCGTTGAGAAATCCATAGCTACATCTACTTTTGAGAGGTTTTTTTCATTTAACTCATGTGTATTGGCAATATCAACAATCAGGCCAATTTCATGATTTCTTTCAAGGGCTGTTTTTTCAATTTCCTTGCCCATTTTACCGTAACCTATGAGGGCTATTTTCATATCTTTGTCTTTTTTGAGTGGCTACAAACCTTTTGTCTTAAAAATTTTCAAAACAATGTCCAAAAAAAAGGGAAGCTTTTGCTTCCCTTTAAGTTTAAATCAAATTATTTTTACTTTACTGAATTAACAACTGCTTCAAAAGCTTCGGGCTGATTCATAGCTAAATCAGCCAGCACTTTACGGTTGATTTCAATTCCTTTTTCATTTAATTTTCCGATTAATTCGGAATAAGATAGCCCATGTTGTCTGGCTCCTGCATTGATACGCGCTATCCACAGACTTCTGAATTCTCTCTTTTTGGTTCTCCGATGTGCATAGGCATATTGAAGCCCTTTTTCATAAGTATTCTTGGCAACTGTCCATACATTTTTCCGTGAAAGAAAATTACCTCTCGTTTCTTTCAGAATTTTTTTCCTTCTTTGTCGCGATGCAACTGAATTTACTGATCTTGGCATATTTGTTTACATTTATGGATGGTTAGCGGTCTTTTTGTTTAAAGACTCTTCCCGGCTAATACATCCTGGTTAATACTTTAATTATTAATTACCTTGCTTAACAAGCCAGCAACAAACGAGCTGTTTTACTGTCAACCTTTGAAACCATAGCCGGATAGCCAAGTTTTCTTTTTCTTTTGGTTGACTTTTTCGTAAGAATGTGGCTTTTATAAGCATGATTCCTTCTGATTTTTCCTGTTCCGGTGATTGTATAACGTTTTTTGGCACCGGATTTTGATTTCATCTTTGGCATTCTTGTATATATTTATAATTAATTCTTATTTTTTCTTTGGTGCAGGGGTAACAAGCATAATCATCCTTTTACCTTCAAGTTTCGGAGGTTGTTCAACTTTTCCGATATCTTCAAGGTCACGAGCAAAACGGTCGAGTATTGCATGACCGTCTTCATTATAAACAATTGATCTACCTTTAAAGTAAACATAAGCCTTTACTTTGGCACCATCCTGCAAAAATTTCTGGGCATGTTTCAGCTTAAAATTATAATCATGGTCATCAGTATAAGGTCCGAACCTTATTTCTTTTACCACAATTTTAGCTGTTTTAGCCTTTAGTTCCTTTTGTTTCTTTTTCTGTTGATAAAGAAACTTTTGATAATCAATTATTTTACACACCGGCGGATTTGCATTCGGCGAAACTTCAACTAAATCAAGTTCCATCTCATCAGCCATACGAAGGGCTTCTTTGATCGGAAATATCCCGGGATTCTTAACATTTTCGCCCACAACTCTAACAACCGGGGCTTTTATCTGATAATTAACCGCAAATTGAGGCAGCTCCTCCTTTCTTGCGTCTCTGTTAGGAATTGTTGCTATATTTCAGTCCTCCTGTATTTGGTTATCAATTAATAAGTCCTTCTGTTTGCCTGGCTGTTTCTTTTAAGATAAAATCCCTGAAATCCTCAAGCTTAAAAGAGCCTTTATCCCCTTCTCCCTGCCGGCGAACAGAAACAATATTTTCTGATTCTTCTTTTTCCCCTACAATTAATAGGTAGGGAATACGTTTTAACTCATTATCTCTGATTTTCTTGCCGATTTTTTCATTTCGGCTGTCAATCAGGGTGCGAATATCGTAATTATTTAGGAAATTTAAAACTTTTTCTGCATAATCGTGAAATTTTTCACTGATGGGAAGTATTACAACCTGCTCAGGGGCAAGCCATAGCGGAAATTTTCCTGCTGTATGTTCTATTAATACGGCAACAAAACGCTCCATGGAGCCAAAAGGCGCACGATGAATCATTACCGGACGATAACGCTGATCATCACTTCCTACATATTCAAGTTCAAAACGTTCGGGCAGATTATAGTCAACCTGTATGGTTCCCAGCTGCCACTTGCGTCCGAGTGCATCTTTCACCATGAAATCGAGCTTAGGTCCATAAAAAGCCGCTTCACCAGGCACTACTATGGTTTTTAAACCTTTTTCTTCGGTAGCTTCAATAATGGCTTTCTCAGCTTTGATCCAGTTTTCATCCGAACCAATATATTTTTCCTTATTATCGGGATCGCGTAGGGAAATTTGTGTTGTAAAATCCTGAAAATCAAATGCTTTGAAAACGGTTAGTACAATATCAATTACCTTCTTGAATTCATCTTTTAATTGATCAGGCCTGCAAAAAATATGCGCATCATCCTGGGTAAAACCTCTTACCCTTGTGAGCCCGTGAAGTTCACCGCTTTGTTCATATCTGTATACTGTGCCAAATTCAGCCAGCCTGACAGGCAAATCTTTATATGACCTGGGTTTGCTCTTGTATATCTCACAATGATGAGGACAATTCATGGGTTTAAGCAGGAACTCTTCGCCTTCGGCAGGTGTTTGAATGGGTTTAAAAGAATCTTTACCATATTTTTCCCAGTGACCCGAAGTTACGTATAACTCTTTCTGACCAATATGTGGCGTAATTACCGGTAAATAGCCATATTTTACCTGAATTTTTTTCAGGAAATTTTCAAGTCTTTCCCTGACCATAGCCCCTTTAGGCAACCAAAGCGGCAAACCTTGCCCTACCTTTGATGAAAAAGTAAAAAGTTCAAGATCTTTGCCAATCTTCCTGTGATCACGCGCTTTGGCCTCTTCAAGCATCTTCAGATAATCGTCAAGCATCTGTTGTTTGGGGAAGGATATCCCATATATGCGGATTAATTGCTTGCGTTTTTCATCACCACGCCAATATGCACCGGCAATACTCAGTAATTTTATTGCCTTAATATAACTCGTATCAGGAAGATGAGGCCCCTTACATAAATCAGTAAAACTGCCATGCTTATATAATGTAATAGAACCATCCTGTAATTCATTGATTAACTCAATTTTGTACTCATCCCCCTTTCTGGTAAAATACTCAAGCACATCCTTTTTGCTGATTTCCTGCCTGATAAAATTACTATTATTACCTGCCAGCTCGTACATTTTCTTTTCAATACGAGGCAAATCCGCTTCAGTGATGACAGTTCCGTTTCCCGGATCCACATCATAATAAAAACCATTTTCAATAGCCGGCCCTATTCCGAATTTAATGCCCGGATATAACTGCTCCAATGCCTCAGCCATCAGATGAGCTGATGAATGCCAGAAAGCATGTTTTCCCTCAGCATCATCAAATTTATGCAGCTTAACTGAGGCATCTTCATTTATAGGCCTGGTCAAATCCCAGAGTTCACCATTAACACTCACAGAAACAACTTCTCTGGCCAATCCATGGCTTATCTGACGTGCAATATCCAGACCGGTAATGCCCGTTTCAAATTCTTTAATCGTATTATCCGGAAATGTAATTTTAATCATCTTTTTTAATACAAAGCTGCAAAGATATAAATTATTCAATTAATTTGGAGGTTTTAAAACCTTTCATCATTGAATGAGTATGAAAAATTACTTTTTATATCTGCTGTGTAGTATTCTGATTGCTTATGAAAGTTTTAATATTTCATCAGCAGCACAAGCGGTAATTACCCTTGAAAAAATATTTAAAGAACGGTATTTCTTTCCGCGGTATATTGATAATATCAGATCAATGGCAGATGGTGAGCACTATACCATTATAGAAAACAATGAACAGATTGTGCAGTACGATTATAAAACAGGAAAATATAAGGAAATTGTTTTTTCAGTTACTTCATCAGGAATTTCCGGAATAGGAAATATCTCTGATTATGCATTCAGCAATGATGAAAACAAAATTCTGATAGCAACAGATAAAACATCCATCTACAGACATTCATCAGAGGCCCGTTATTACGTCTATGACCGAATTAAGAAAAGAGCTGAACCTTTATTAAAAGAAGGAAAACAACGACTTGCGACCTTTTCACCGGATGGTACTGCTGTTGCCTTTGTTCTGAAGAACAACCTGTATATAAAAAATTTAAATACAGGCGAAGTAAAAGCTATAACAACAGATGGTTCTGTAAACAACATAATAAACGGAGCTCCTGACTGGGTGTATGAAGAAGAATTCGGCTTTTCGAAAGCATTTTGCTGGTCGCCTGATAGCCGCAGAATAGCATTTTACCGATTTGATGAGTCGGATGTCAAATTATACGAAATAACCACTTATGAATCGCTTTACCCTCAAACATACCGGTATAAATACCCCAAGGCAGGAGAAAACAATTCAGTTGTTACCATTCACATTGCTGACCTTCTGACAAACAAAACCATAACAGCTTCAACAGGAAACGAAACTGACCAGTATATTCCGCGTATTAAATGGACTATGAATCCCGAAAAATTATGTATTGTCAGACTGAACAGGCGGCAGAATAAAGTTGATATCCTGCTCACCGAGGCTGCAACAGGAAAATCAGATGTTATTTTCACAGAAACAAACTCAAGGTATATTAGTGAAATTGATGATAATTTCATTGAATTTCTTGAAGACAGAAAACATTTTATCATAAAAAGCGAAAGGGATAAATATTTTCATTATTACCGGTATAGTATTGACGGACAATTTATTAATCAAATAACGCAAGGTGAAT
>CAZBCB010000094.1:0-9102 GCA_964489905.1 uncultured Bacteroidales bacterium | reverse complement strand
GTAAAGAGTACCCAATTTCCGGCCTGTTAATTCGTAAAGGTTTATAATGACCCTGTCTGGTGCCGGGATATAATATCTGATAATAATCTCATTTTCTGAGGGATTGGGGTAAGGAGAATCCACAAAAAAACTCCGGTTATTTATTGTTTCCGGGATTAACCCACTAACAGGTGCTTTTACGGTAAAAGTCCAGACATCACCCGTTACAGTACCAAAAGAATTCATTGCATCAATCCGCCAGTAGTATTTTTTCCCTTCTTTTAAATTCATTAAAGTAAAAACCGGCAAAACCGAACATCCTGCCTGCCTGAGGTTGTCGGGTACCGTATCAACATAGATATAAAATGTATCGGTAATATAAGGAGCAACTTTCCATTGAAGGGTTATGGTACGCGTAAGAATCTCGGTATTATTGTCCGGATAAAGATAAACCGGCTGTTCAGGAGGTGCATCAGGCATAGTTGTGAATTCCCATAGTTCACCTTGGATAGTGTCGGATTCAGTAACTTCGTCCACGCGCCAGAAGTATGTTTTGCCGGCATCAAGCTGTCCGGGATCAAAAAATGTTGTATCTGAGGTCCCAATAAACGGGGGAATAGAATCTTTACCTAAATAAATAAGATGGGATTTTGCACCCCGGCCTGAGATCCATGTTAATTTCACATCAGTTGGCACTTTGCGGCGAAAGTTTTTAGGTGAAGGCAACATAGCCATTTCAAGAAGTCCTATTATTAATTTTTCAGGGTTCCATTGGTTTTTAAATGTCCATAAGCTTGTAACATCTTCAGGGTTAAGCGTATCTGAGGCCAGGTAAAGATTATCTTTATGCCACGGATAATCTCCGTTTGTTTTATGGCAGTTATAATAATAAACTCTTTTCCCCCATTGAGGTATTACGGTGTTCTCAACGTAATAAATATCTTTGTCACGCATATTTGCTGAAAAAGTACAATTTAACAAATAAAAGGCAGCATCTTTATGATAACGGCCTAATGCAAAATCTTTTATACCGTCAAACCTTGAATCGGTAATCACTAATTTGTGGTCAATTCCTCCTGAGCCATCATGCCAGATACTGGCATTGTTATTATGTCCGTAAAAATCACAATCTTCAATATAACAATATCCGCGTGGACAGACATAGTCAACATAACCTTCAAAGAAACAATGTAAATGATAAAACATACCTCCATCTGTATTCCAGAGGCTCAGTGTATCACCGCCTGTTGCAATGATATTGCAGTTAATGATAATAACCCTTGTAACTCCTGATCCTCCTCTGATTGTCATGGTGTGATCATGATTATTTTCAACATCAGGATACATATCAGCAAAATTATTTACTGCTGTAAGATTGGCCAGGGTAAGGTCTGTTACCCCATCTTTAATGTTAATGGTAGCAGCTCCATAATCACTGGGATGTGTTTCGCGCCATATACGTCTTAATTCCGCTGTAACAATCCTTGTGCTGTCTCTATCTTCACCCAGCAGGGTGATAAAATTCTTTTCAATATATAATTTTTCATTATAAGTACCCTTTTTAATGAAAATTACATAAGGCTGTGTAAGGCCTGCAGGTGCCGCATCAATAGCAGCCTGAATGGTTGTAAAATCACCTGTTCCGTCCTGGGCAACGGTTACATTAATTGTATAATCCGCTGCCTTTAAAGCTAAACTTATTGTAAAAAGAAAAAATAATTGGATGAATGATTTTCGAAGTATCATAGGTATTTGTATGATTAAATACGAACTTTAATAACAATTTTTTTGACCTGTTGCCTACTGTTTACGGTAATGCCAGGCTGATGAGCATCGTGTGGAAAAAACACAGCAAAACGACCTGGTGTAAGTTTAATATATTCACCACTGACATCAAGAAACATAATATCTTTCTCAGGATTGTACTCCTGAATTATTTTTCCATCCATTGCCGGAGCATATCCTATTAATTCTTCTCCCGATAAAAGCAACTGAATATCAGCATATTTTTTATGGGCTTCCCACCGTGCCTCAGAAAGCAGTTTTGTTGTATATTCACTAACCATCACATATATTTCATCGCCTTCAATAATGTGCTTGCCGTTTTCAAGCTGATGAATATTTTCCTGTTTAAGGAATTCAAAGGCTTTATTAAAATTTGGGCTCAGGTTTTTATATATATCACAATGGATTAACTGATCCACAATCATATCATCAGAATTTAATTATTAATGGATTATCGAATATTGCAATCAATGCATTCAGGTAATTTTTAAATTCACCTTCGGTTTTAATACCTTCCGGTTCCTTTTCCCATGCGGCCAGCAGGTAATATGTTAGCTGGTTATTCTCTGGTTTCAATATAGCCATATAATTAGCAGAATCTTCGGCGAACGTTATCAGGTTTCGGGTATTAATAAGAACAGCAATTCCTAAGCTGTCGTTATTAAGGCTTTGCAATCCCCATGTTGCAATGTAGGTCCATCCGCCTTCTGTTTTTTCAGGGAAAATACGTTTGGCTCTTTTGTCTTTAATAAGCCCTGTACAAAGAGTATCACCATTACCATCGAGTTTTACATCATGCCGGGTAACACGCGAGCCACCATAAATAGATAGTCTGGAATTCAAATTACTTATTGTCTGATCAACCTTCCATCCATAATAATTTGTTTCAATCATTGATTCAACGCAGCCGTTTAAAACAATACGACAGGTTACGCTATCAGTAACAGAGACCATATTAAACCTATTATTCTGCCAAAGAGCAATTGATCCGAGTCCCAGTGTATTGCCCACCTTAAAAATATCCATTCCCCAGGGAGCAGGTTCATGATATGAATCAAATCCATCGAGACCTACATGATGCAATACCATTGTATCGGCAAGCTTACCAAAAATATCGATGGCATTGCGCCAGTCGAGATAAAAACGATAACCTACCTTATCTGATTCCCAGCCGGGTCCTTCATAGCGAATATAAAATGAATGATCGGTGTGTTCCTGCGGGACTTTAAGAAAATCTACATTTATAAATTCGCCGCCGATATATTTTCGATTTTCCCAATAACCACCAACTTTGTGCGAAAGTTCAGCCTGAGTTCTTTTGGGAAAACTATGCTGAATCGTACCTTTCTCATTATACAAAATCTGAAAGGTTCTTTTCTTTGATGCAGGAAAATCAGCCAGGAAGACAAGTTCATCAGGTTTTCCATCATAATCAGTATCGTTTATCTGAAATGGAATTTCCTTGTTTCTGCTCTGAACTTTGCAACCTGAAGGATTAAACAAAGGATACTTTTCTGTAAGCTGATGAAGGTCTATAACTACAGGCAGATCAGTATATGACAAATCTACCTGGTTGGTAACATTTACTTTAATAACATACTGAAAATCATTTTTGTTTAAACACCCCGTAAATGCAATTACAGGAAATACAAGGGACAATATCAGAAGTCTTTTGCTCATAGTAACAGAATTTAAACAATCAATAATAAAAAATATCACCGTATAATGAAAAGACGGTTATGCAATGAATCAAGGCCTGTAATCAGTGTAACAATATATGTTCCGGCTGATAATGTGCTGACATCAAAAATGAAGTTATCATTGCTTTTCAGATGCAATGTTTTCTGCATAACCATTTTTCCTGATAAATTATGCAAATATAAAAGAACATTATCTGAAGCCGGCTTTGAAAGCTTAACCTGTACTTTATCAGTAGCCGGATTAGGGTATATCAGGAAATCAAAATTATTATCATCGTTTTCAGCAATGTGACTCTGGTAGGGGCCAAGTTTATTAAGTGCCTCAATTTCAGTAAGGTTAAGAGCATAATTAAATAACCTGATATCATCGAGTTTACCTTTAAACCATGAACCAAAATCAACACAATAACCAAAATAGAGGTTTTCTTCCTGCGAAATATCGCCTGTCAGATCATCAGCCTCACCCTGTAAAACAGAGTTTGCGTAAAGCTTTAATTTATGTAAAACAGTGTCTCTGATAGCTGTAACAAAAACCCACTCACCGGTTACAAAATGCGAGGGATCTGCACTTATCTCGCTTTTAACAAGGTCATCATCAATAGCAAAACGAAAACTGCTTTTTTCGGGCTTGTAATATATTTCATATCTCTTGCCACTGCGATTCAGCTCTGTGTTTGCATTGTGCGAACCTTTGATGATATAACGGTATTCTGTAGTACTGTTTACTTCATCGGGCATTTGTTTCATCCAGTAAGATATTGTAAAAGGACCTTTCTCGAAATCAAATACCCAGTTATGGGGAACCTCTATATACTGGTCGATTCCGTTAAAAACCAACGCATTTTTTATGGCTGCATCAACAGAGTATATGGGTGGATTAAAATGAATGAGGTTTCCGTGATTATTATATCCTGAACTGTCAGGAGTTGGTGAGCCCTGATCGAGTTTCCAGTACCCAACCATTTGAGGGTTTAGTAATTCACGCGTTGAAAATCTCCAGAGAGTTCCTGTGGTGATGCCATAGGCATTTTTTTCGTCAACACGCCAGTAGTATGTCTTACCGGGTTCAAGGGCTGGAGGCTGGAAGTAAGTTCCGGTGATTTCAGATATTGAGTCAGGCGGATTCGACGATCCAAAGTAAATAACATGCGTTGATGAACCGATCCCCTTTTTCCATGCCAGAATCTGTGATGTTTTAACATGTTCTTTTCCGTCAGGCGGATCAGGCAACGTAGGGAGTAAGGGTAAACCGGTTTCACTAAGTGTAGTTGCCTGCGATGTATTGGAATATATTGATGTGTCGGCCGGAGAAAAAGCCCTTAACCGATAGGTATAAGTTGTCTCGAATTGCAATGCTGTATCGGTATAAACAGTAGTACCTTCAGGCAGAGTATCAATGGTTTCAAATCCGCCTGTACTTTTTCTTTCAACAAATATACCATAATTACCTGTTGCATTGTTGTTCCATGTAAGCGTAATAGCTCTGATATCGGTCAGTTCGGCATTGAGATTATCGGGTGGATAAATAAAATTACGGAAGGTAACAATGCTGTTCAGGTATTCCTCAAGGTTGGTATAACCGTTGCCGTCATTATCTCCGTTACGGTCAGCAGGATTATCCGGATCAAGACCGTTATCGGTTTCCCACTGGTCGGGCATTCCGTCATGGTCACGATCAGCAGTGGCAGGTGCTGAAAAAAGTTTTGGCCATCCACCCACATCTTCCTGTGAGTCAATAATACCTTTTCCTGCACCATAGCTTCCGCCGTAAAATGCCACTCCATTTTCAACTTCATAGATTATGCGACGGTCGATGGTGTCTCTCCGTGGTAAGGTAGCTCCGGCATTCAGCAAAACTGCTGCATAAGCTTCTTCAGCTGTATGATGTGTGGTAATATCAAACGGAAAAGGGGAAGTACTTTTTATTTGTTCTTTAATAGCAGCAGTAACATTCTGAACGCCATAAGTCCAGTTATCCTGGGTTGCATTAGGGTAGCCATCAACATAATTACTGTCGATGTACCAGTAGCTATATTCTGTTCCCTGTGGATCGGGCGAAACTATTCTGTATCTGATGGATCCGGTACTTGTTGCAGGGCCGGCTTTATAATAATTTCCGACCATATTGATTGAAGCCTTAATTCCGTCAATTTCACTGGGTTCGCCACCATAAGCACTGTTAAAGCCCCAGTTATAAATAACATTGTTGCGGTAATCCACAATTTCCTGCCATGAGCCTGAGTTATATCGTGCGCCATTAAAACGCGGATTACGGCTGGTGTGATGCGCAAAGAGATTATGATGAAAACTCGCCCTTGATCCCCCCCAGATGCCACCATAACCATGCGCTCCCTTTGAATGAATTGAATTATAAAGACTTTCAGAAATAATACACCATTGCATGGTAAAATTCTGATTGCTATAGGCAGAAGCTGCTTCATCAACTGACCAGCTGAAAGAACAGTGATCAATAATGATATTGCTCTGGCCTGTGCAAGTAAATGCATCCGCCTCCTGAAGTTCTTTATCACCGAGTCGCACACGGATATACCTTATAATAACGTTATTGGCTTTAACACGAAAGTTGTAACCGGCAAGAGTAATGCCATCGCCAGGTGCTGTCTGTCCGGCGATGGTAACATTCCCGTAATTAATATTCAAAGTGGATTTCAAATAAATAGTTCCAGATACCCTGAAAACTATAGTACGTGTACTACTGTTCTCAATAGCGGCTCGGAGACTACCGGGGCCTGCATCATTCAGGTTTGTAACCTCTATAACTATACCGCCACGACCGCCCGTAGTATGTTTACCAAAACCTTCGGCACTCGGAAATGCAAGCGGCTGGGCAAACAGTCCTATGCATCCGGATAAAAAAACGACTAAAAAAATCAGCTTTTTCATCGCTGTTAAATATTAAATTATTTTGTGATTTCAATGCGTTTTCCAGTAGTATCATATATAAAGGAATTCACAAAATTAATTTGTCCTGCATTTTCAAGTAAAACACCCTTTGATACATTTCGGAAAGTACTGTTAATTATCGTTAATTCGCTGACAGGTTGTTCCTTGTGTGCTCTGATGTGGATTGCATAGTCACTTTTCCGGCAATTCATGTTTTCAACGTTAATTTTGCGGACAACCGGATAATTATTGCCGGTTTCGCGGCTATAGAACAGGTCGATAAGGATAGCAGCTTCTCCAACCTGGGCAATATCGATATTTCTGACGAATATATTTTCAACAATACCTCCTCGCAGTGAATTTGATTTGATTCTAAGCGCACGATCGAGATGAGGGCTGTCCATGTAACAGTTTTCAGCAAATACATTACGCACATTTCCGGATATTTCACTTCCGATGACAATACCTCCGTGCCCTTCTTTCATAGTACAATTACGAATAATGATATTTTCACTTGGAACATTTATTCTTCTTCCGTCGTTATTCCGCCCTGACTTAATGGCTATACAATCGTCACCGGTGTTAAAATAACAGTCTTCAATTAATACATTACGCGAACATTCGGGGTCACAACCATCATTATTAGGCCCCAGGCTTTCAATTTTTACCTTTCGGACAATTACATTGTTGCAAAGCACTGGATGAATAATCCACATAGGTGAATTTATAATGGTGATTCCTTCAATTAAAACCTGCCTGCAAAGAAATGGCTGAATAAAATTGGGGCGCAGAAAATATCCTTCACCAAATACACGTTGATTATAGGGAACATTTTCTTCAACCATTTTCTGAAGAATTTTGTTTCCGTCTTTCTGACTCGGCATAGAATCTTTCCATTGATGGTCAACCTGTCCGTTCCATGGTCCTTTCCAACTCCACCAACATTGGCCCTGCCCGTCAATAGTACCTTCTCCAGTTACAGCAATATTGTGTTGTTTGTACGCATATATAAAAGGCGAATAATTCATGCATTCCATACCTTCAAAGCGGGTATGAACAAGAGGGAGATATTTTGAACGGTCACAGGTAAAAACAAGTTTAGCTCCCTTTTCCAGATGAAGATTAACATTACTCTTAAGATGGATTGCACCTGTAAGATACGTACCTTCAGGAACAAGTACAATGCCTCCCGAATCATTGTGGCATGCTGTTATTGCTTTGTTTATGGCTTCGGTGCAGTCGTGCTCACCATCTCCTTTAGCCCCAAAGTCTGTTATTGAAAAAGACTTATCAGGAAAAACCGGTGGTTTAATACTATCAATTATAGTATTAATACTATTCCATGACGTTTGCAGTGAATCAATTACTGATTCATCTGTTGTTTTCTTCTTAATTTTTCCTGAACAACTTATTATCAATAACAGCAAAATGAATATCTTAAAATTTAAATTGCTGTCTAATAAACCGGTGTGTTTTTTATATGGTTTCATTTGAATATTTGAATATTTGAATAAATGATAGTAATTTTCAAATCGTTATCAGAATAAGCAGAATGATGATAGAATAATTATCAACACTAACAAAATTAATGATTATGCTGAATTTCTGAAGCAGTAAAGGTAAATGACATCAGGTAACAATCATTAAAAATTTAACCTTTTTTATTACTGAAATACACGTCTGTCAATAATTACATGCAATTAATATCTGACAGGGAAGAGATAGTTTATCCCCCTATTTAGGATAATTTGAACACCATTTTTGATATGAAATATGTCTAAATTGGCTATAGTGAATTTATTATTAACCAAACTTAATAATTATGAAAAGATTTTACATTATGCTGATTATGGTTCTGTGTGTTGCAGCCGTTTATGCACAGGACAAGAAAGTAATGATTGTAAGCGCAAATCTTCCGAGTGCTGATGCAATTATTCAGAAATTTATGGATGAAATTGACGGAATGGAAGGAATATCTGCAACTCATGTGATTCTTGATGATGTTGTTGCAGGAACAGTGACTTACAGTAATTATGATGCCGCTATTCTCACTGAAAACGGAGGTTCAAGTAATTTTGCAGCTTATGGTACAGCCGGATGGCCACTTCCGACCGTCTGTCTGAAAGCCTATGCAATGTATAAGGGAGATCATCCTTTATTTACGCAGGTAACAGGGACAAACTGGTACACTTCAACAAAGACAACTGATCTGCTGGAAGGTATAACCGATATGATAGTTAAAGATAAAAGTGATATACTTTCCTGTTTTGATGCTGATGCAGTAATTAAATGGACAAATGGTTACAATACGACTATTGGAACCGGCGCAGGTGAAGCACATGTGCAGTCATTTGATCTTAAAGATGCTGTTAATGACCAGGCAGCTATAGTATCAAGTTCAACAGCTCTGGCTAATAACAAATACCTGGCAGACAATGCAGAAGTTCCTGCCAACCTGAAAACCTTCTTATGGAAGATTGAAGAAAACACCCTTACCAAAAGGATGGTTGCATGGGGTGTTCACCATGATTTTCTGGAACATGCCACAGATACTTTCTATCTGGTGCTGAAGAATTCATTACGCTGGGTATTAAAAATGAATCCTGAATGTCCAAATCAGCCAAGTGCCATAGCTAAAGTAAACGTAAAACCTTACCAGATGTATCCCAATCCTGTTTTTAATCAGCTCAATATTAACCAGGCTGCCAATATCAGTTATGTTGATATTATTGAC
>CAZBCB010000093.1:0-9112 GCA_964489905.1 uncultured Bacteroidales bacterium | reverse complement strand
TAGAGGAAATTCATCAATAGCAACAATATGTTTCAATATTTGTTCTTTTTCTATTGACTAATCTCAGTTATTTCCAAAACTGTTGTCAGGAACAGAATTCCGCTTTAGAGCAAATACCAATTTTTGAATATTTTATGGTCAAAGACAATTAATTGAGTTCTTTAGCTACTGCAATTGCAGCAATGGTACCGTCGGCTACGGCTGTAGTTATCTGCCTGTACTTTTTACTGCGTACATCTCCAGCTGCAAAAATACCATCAATGCTGGTACGCATATCTTCATCGGTTATTATGTATCCCCATGGGTCACATAAAAGTTCTTTATCAAACAATTGGGTATTGGGTTTCATACCGGCAAAGATAAAGACCCCATCAGATTCAATAGTCTGCCTGCTTCCTGTTTTCAGGTTTTCAACTGTTGTCAACATGCGATCGCCAGATTTTTCAAATGCCCTGGGTTCACTCTCAAAAAGAAAAGTAATTTTCGGATTGGCAAAAGCTTTTTCCTGTGCAGTTTTATTTGCAGTAAGCTTATCTAACTGATGAACAATGGTAATTTTACTGGCAAAACGCGATATAAATTCCGCTTCTTCAATGGCTGTGTTACCGCCACCAATAATAACCACTTCTTTATCGTGGAAATATTTGGCATCGCAGGTAGCACAATAAGAGATACCATGGCCCTTAAATTCTTTTTCACCGGGAATAGCAAGCAGGCGCGGAGATGCACCGGTTGCCAAGATTATTTTTTTTGCCTTAATAGTTTCATAATCATCAATGATAATTGTTTTTTTATGAAGAAGATCTATTCTGGCAACATCAACAGCAATCTTATATGTGGTTCCGCAGAGTTTTGTTTGTTCCGACATCTGGTGTGAAAGCATGTATCCGTGCTGAGGTTCAATAAATCCGGGATAATTCGATACCTGATGTGTTGATGATACTTGACCTCCAGGTAAAGCAATATCAATAAGCACGGTGTTAACTTTTGCCTGACAAAGATAAAGTGCTGCTGTAAGTCCGGCGGGTCCGCCTCCGATTACAGCGGCATCAAATAAGCTAACAGTATGTTGTTGTGAGGATAATTGTTTTTGAATTTCAGCTTCGGGTAACAGATATCGCAAATTGTTGATTATTTCTGATTTTTTAATCCCGCCTGTAAGTATATCGCCAACACGTTGCCCCTTATTATAAAATAACAAAGTAGGTGAGCTTTTGACACCCAGTTTCTCAGCAAGGCTACGGTTTTGCTGCCTGAAAATTTTGATAAATTTCACACGATCACCAAATAAATTGTTCAGGCTTTCAAATTTTGGAGCTAACGCCTCACAGGGAGGGCATTCGGTTGAATAAAAATCAACAACAGCACATTCAGCATGAAGTACTTCCTTGTCAAATTCGTTTGCAGTGATTTCTTGCATATTTCTAAAATAAAAAAGATTTCAATCTTTAAAATAGAGCCCCATTCCCATTTCAAGTAATTCTTTAACGGGGCGGCAATCAGGAGCATTCAGGTGTCCGGTTTTATTCAAGGCCACCGATGCACAACCTCCTCCGCATGCCAGTTGCAAATTGCAATCGGCACATTCAGGAATGCCTGGTAAATCACGATTTTGCCACTCAGAAACAGCCTCTTTATTTATCTTAACAAACGGATAAAAGGTGCCAATTGATTCTTCCATTTTTCCTGCAGTTGCCGTACAAGGATATATGCGTCCGGTGTAATCAAAAGCCCATTCGGTTTTACATCCGGGGCATGAATCAAATAAAGGTGCGGGTAATTCACTGTTTTCAGCCAGAAACTTGGACACAGAAAAAGCAGGTTTATGAAATACAAGAATCTCAGGGTATTGATCAATTAATTCGTGCACAGCCTCCCACATTTCTAAACGGGTCATAAGGCGTTGATGATTATCCTGGCAAAAATGCAGCTCATAGTTACGGCCAAGCTGTGTTTTAAAAAGCGGGCTGTCTGTCCAGCCTTTCTCTATGGCATACTGTGCAATCTGAGGCAGCTGACCTATATTTTCCTTATCAACTACCACGCGCAGATTGACAGGTATGCCGGCATCAAGGGTCTTATCTATTCCATTGACGATTTTTTTAAAGGTACCGTCCCCGCTTCTTAACCTGCGTCGTTCATTATGTATTTTTTCGGTTCCATCAAGCGTTACCTGAATTTCTCTTATTTCCATTTTCTTTAATGGTTCCAGGTACTCTTCAAGATAGTATCCGTTTGTAACTACTGCAAGTGGTAGTTTTTCATCAGCACACTTATCCAGAAAGCACATAATAGCACTCCTGTGAGCTTTACCGTTAAGCAAAGGTTCACCACCAAAAAGCGTGATATATTTTCTGCGTCCCGGAAAACGTGTGGTAATATAACTGAAAAATGCATCAGTCACTTCAGGCTGCAACAACGAACTGTTTTTAATATATCCCGACTGATAGCAATAGGAGCAGGAAAAATTACAGTTATATGAGGGTATAAAAAACAACTGCATTTCATCCTGATCACGCTCATCTAAAAATGACAGGTATTTGCTGCGGTATAACAATGCCTCATCAGCTTCTTCCGAGAAATAACCTTTTTGAATGAGATCATCATCCGGCAACCAAATACCTGCGTTCAGCCTTTCGGCTTCGTCAGGAGCAAGTTGATCAGCATTTCCCGACAGGAGATTAATGATATAACTTTTCCCCGTCCGGCGTGCTTTTATGATTATATTATGTTTTGACGGACGCATGATTTAAATTGTTTCCGCAACATCATTACATGACATTAATCATGGCAGCCTGCGACAATTTTTGAATGCTTGGCACAACACTGAGCTGTCTTGTTTGTTTTTTGTTTTTTCTTTTTTACCACAAGTGTTTTCATATAATTATTGTTTTTTGATTTATTAATACTATTTTATAGAATCAATAACATCAACCAGGAAATGGTTTCTGAGCTGCCAGTGTAAAACTCACAACCTTAATCTCACCTTTATGATAGGGCTGTGATTCTTCAATAATATGAAATGCATCAAATCCTGCATTCTTAACCATTTCCAGGTATATATCTTTTGTAACAGCTCCGGCCCAGCATTCGGCAACTGCCTCAGGGTCATTCCGGTATGCCTCAGGCACTTCTTGTAACGCATAAATATCGCTTATCACAAAACGTCCACCTGGTTTCAATATCCGGAAAATCTCATTCCAGACAGCTTGTTTATTGTGAGCATGGTTGATGGTACAATTGGAAATAACCAGATCGGCCATATTGTCTGAAAGCGGAATGTTTTCAAGCTGGCTTTTAATAAAGCTGACATTTTTATATCCGAGTTTCACGGCTGTATTTCTGGCAGTTTCAAGCATTGCATCAGCAATATCAATTCCGTAAACAAAACCTGATGGTCCTATTGCCTCAGCCATGCGCATTGCATCAGTACCCCGCCCGCTTCCAAGATCAACACACACCTCTCCTGGCAACGGTGTGGCATGAATTATTGCGCTTCCACAGGACAGGCAACAACTATCATGAGCAAGCGCATTATAACGGTTCTCTATGAAAATCGTATTCATATTATTTTGATGATGCAATTAATCCGCCAAAAATGGCACCAAATATTATACTTGAAAAGGGATTTGATGTTATAGGACATGAGCCCGACCGGCATCCGATGAACCTGTAGTAAAGATAACCGGCAATTCCGCCAATTATTAATCCAAGTATTACACGTACTATCATGTTATGCTTTATAATTGTTCTTATTTTATTCATAATATGAATATATACATATATATAGATATCGACATGCAAAAGTACTATTTTTTTATTAAAATGCAATGATGAAATTTATTTTCGCCCAAAAAAGCATAATACCGGATGACAGATGCCTGATATCCGGAATACATGACATTATATGCGATATCCAGTAAATTATAAAATGTCTGAAAGCTGAGTGTCCGGATAAATAGAACAATTGCCGGTTGCTTAATCCAAAGGGAATACATTAAGAAGCTGACCGAGTGATATTATTGTTAGGTTTAAGGAATTTCAAATTTTATTTTTATTGTATGAAACAAAAATGAAGTACTTTTGTTATCTGTTTAATATGAAAAAGGCAGTTATCATATTGTTGTCATTTTTTTATCTGTTGCTGTATGCAGGTATTCCTATAACAATTCATTATTGTAATGGAAATACCGAAAAGATAAAATTTTTTTCTGCAGAAAACATAAATTGTTGCTGCGGGCATAATTGTTGTCTGGCAAAGAAATGCTGCCATAATGAGCAACATCTGATAAAAGCTGACATAAAAGAACAACTCTCCGAACAACGTGTTCAGCTTACCGTATATAATGATGCCTTATTGTTTTGCAACATCAGCATAACAAACAAAAATGAAATAGATCTAAGGCCTCTTACCTTACCATTTTTCGGACATGCACCACCAGAACAGGTTCCGGTTTGGCTTTTTAATTGTGCTCTTATATACTACAGTTAATTTTTTAGTGTTACGGCCTCCAAATCAGGATAAATAATTTATTGTCCTTGAAGAACTTATTTGTAACCTAAAAAATTAATATCATGAAAACAATACATATAATTTTATTAACATTCGCAATGACATGTTTTTGCAAACCCGATTTATATGCAGGTTATTTTCAGCCTGAAGATACAATAAGTTTTCATGTATCAGGGGTATGCAGTTCGTGCAAGCTGAGAATTGAAAATGCAGCGCTGATAAAAGGCGTAAAATGGGCACAATGGGATATTGAAAGCCAGATTATAACGGTAATCTATCGCAAAGACAAAGTATCTCCCGATGCCATACACCAGTCAATAGCACTTGCCGGGCATGATACAGATAAGGTAAAAGCAACAGATGAAGCATATAATAAATTACCAAGGTGCTGCGCCTACCGCGATGGTGTTGAAAAACACTAATTGCTTCCATGAAAAAGCTTTTACTGTTTCTTCTTTCTGGTATCATTACTTCATACTTCCTTTTGGCGCAGAAGGAAGTAACTTACCTATCAGGTAAAGTAATTGAAATTACAGAAGATAGTACCGAAATTCCGTTAATCGGAGTTAATGTATATTGGGCGGGCACACAGTATGGTGTTACAACTGATGCAGAAGGAAATTTCACCATCGGTATCATAACTGAATCAAACAGCCTGGTTTTCAGTTATGTGGGTTACCAGAGCGATACTTTTATAATTACGAATGATCGTTTTTTAAAGGTTATATTGCATAATCATCGTGAAATTGATGCCGCGACCATTATACACAGGCAACGCAGTTTGCATATCAGTACAATTGATCCGATAAAAACGGAAAAAATTGGTGAGAAAGAGTTGCTCAAAGCAGCTTGCTGTAATCTGAGCGAAAGTTTTGAAACTAATCCTTCGGTTGATGTAACTTTTACCGATGCGGTAACCGGCACCAAACAGATCCAGATGCTTGGCCTTGCAGGTATTTATACACAGATAACCCGTGAAAATATGCCTGATATAAGGGGGTTGTCAGCAATTTACGGGCTTACATATATCCCCGGCCCGTGGATTAGCGGTTTAATGCTTAATAAAGGCACCGGTTCGGTGGTTAATGGATTTGAAAGTATTGCCGGGCAGATTGATGTGCAGCTAAGGAAAGCTGAGACAATGGACAGGTTGTATTTTAATGCTTATGTCAATGAAGACAGCAGACTCGAAGGTAATTTAATGCTGAAAACCCGGATAAATGAAAAACTAGGTACGGGGTTATTCCTGCATGCAAGCAACAGTAGTATGCGAAATGATAAAAATAAAGACGGTTTTATGGATATGCCGTTGACAGAACAATATATTGCCCTTAACCGCTGGGAATATCATAATGAACTGGGTGTCCATCTTGAATTTGCGGTAAAGGGTCTGTTTTTTGACAATACTGCAGGACAGATGAATTTCAACCCTGAACGTGACAAACTTTCCCGTGAAATCTGGGGGATGAATAATAAAACTAATCGAATTGAGGCTTGGGCAAAGGCCGGAAAAGCAAATCCGGATAAACCCTGGCAAAGTTTTGGTATGCAGATTTCAGGCGTCTTCCATCGGCAGGACGCATACTTTGGTCTGAATACCTTTGATGGCATTCAGCAATCTTTGTATGCCAACTTTATTTATCAGGGAATAATGGGAAGTACAACTCATAAATTCAGAACCGGCGTGAGTTATCAATATGATTTTATCAGCGAGTTGCTTAATAATAATCAGTATGACCGCCGTGAATCTGTGCCTGGCCTATTTTATGAATACACCTTTAGTTACCTGGAAAAATTTAATGCTGTAGCAGGTATTCGTGCTGATTATCATAATTTTTACGGCATGTTTTTTACCCCACGGTTGCATCTGCGTTATGCAATAACACCCAGAAGTATAATTAGGGCGTCAGCCGGAAGGGGGCAGCGTACTTCTTCGGTTTTATCCGAAAATATTGCGTTACTTGCCAGTTCACGGCAGATTATTTTCAGGGAAGAAAACGCATCTTATCCTTATGGATTGAAGCCTGAGATTGCCTGGAATTTTGGTTTGAATTTTACACAAAATTTTACCATTGATTACAGGCAGGGTACCTTCACAGCCGACCTTTACCATACCCGTTTCACAGAACAGGTAGTTATTGATCTGGAGCAAAGCCCGCAACAGGCAATAATCTATAACCTTGATGGGAAATCGTTTTCTAACAGTGTGCAGTTACAACTTGATTATGAACTGATAAAACGTCTTGATGTTAGGCTTGCCTACCGATTTTATGATGTGAGGACTACCTATTCAGGCGTGTTCAGAGAAAAGCCACTCGTGTCAAAAAACAGAGCATTTATGAATGCAGCTTATGAGACACGTAATCACTGGAAGTTTGATGCTACTTTCAACTGGCAGGGCCCTAAGCGAATTCCTTATACAGAAAGTAATCCGGTTGAATTCCGGTTGCCGGATGAATCACCTGGCTTTGGAACAGTTAATTTTCATATCAGCAAAACCTGGCGCGAAAAATTTGAAATTTATACAGGAGTTGAAAATGCATTCAATTATAAACAAAAACATCCGATAGTTGCTGCTGATCAGCCCTTTGGACCATATTTTGACAGTTCACTTATCTGGGGACCTGTTTTTGGAAGAAATATTTATGCAGGTCTCAGGTATAAAATAAAGTAAAACATAAAAAGAAGTGGGAACAAAGGGCTAATTTCAGTCCGTTTTAAAGCCAACATGAACCCAAATTTGTCAATTGATCTTTCAATTGACGAATTTGAGTTTATTATGTTTCTATTTACTAATCTCGAATGAATTTGTTGTGGAATGACATAAAAGAAAGGGTTATTGTGGAATAAAATAATTAATAATTAAATATTAAATTCGCCTGTTTTTAACAAATTTTACCTGTATGGATGCTGATAATACATATCCAGGTCTTACCTCGGAACAGATGAGCGCATTTTTACTTTTTCAGCAGAATGAGATCAACGAATATTATATTTATAAACGCCTTGCAAAACGAATAAAAGATAGCAATAACGCATCAGTGCTTGACCGTATTGGTGAAGAAGAAAAGCTTCACTATGAAACACTAAAAAAATATACGCAAAAAGAAATTAGTCCAAACTGGTTGAAAATCAGATGGTATTATTATATTTCACGCATTTTTGGCATTACTTTTGGTATTAAATTAATGGAAAAGGGTGAAGAGAAAGCTCAGCATGCCTATGCCCGTTATGTCAATGATTTTCCTGAAGTTGCCGGAATACTGGCTGATGAAGATAAGCATGAACATGAGCTGATTGCCTTGCTGGATGAAGAGAGGCTTCAGTATGCAGGTTCAATTGTGTTGGGATTGAATGATGCGCTGGTTGAATTAACAGGAGCACTGGCCGGTCTGTCACTTGCCATGCAAAACACCAGACTTATTGCCATGGCAGGTATGATCACCGGCATTGCCGCTTCATTTTCGATGGCGGCATCGGATTATCTCTCAAAAAAAGCTGATGATGCTTCAAAAAATGCCGTAAAATCAGCCACATATACTGGTTTGGCTTATATTTTTACGGTTATATTATTAATTTTGCCATACCTGTTGTTTTCAAATTATCTGATTTGTCTGGCACTGACATTAAGTATGGCTATTCTGATCATTTTCTTTTTCAATTACTATATTTCTGTTGCAAAGAACCTGAATTTCAAGCGTCGTTTTGCCGAAATGGCTTTGATAAGTCTTGGTGTGTCTGCACTTACATTTGGCATAGGATTTCTGATAAGGAAGGGACTGGGTATAGAAGTGTAAAAGAAATAATTACGAATTAGGGCATTTACTGTTATTCAGAAGAAAATTTTTACTGTTTCTTCATTAAGTTCATGAACATCAAGTAAAACAAGGTAATCAATTGTTTTAAAATCCCTGTCAATAGCAGGCGGGCCGCAAATTTTGCCGCCATACCTGATATACATATCCATCAGCGGAGGTAATACCAGATCGTCTTTTGGGATGAACCTAACCGAATTATCATAACATTCGTAACCCGGTGCGGGCATCACAAAAAATTCTGAATGCACATATCCGTTTCTTTCCAGATAGTCCATATACGTGCGACCTTCAACAGGGTCCTGACTGGTGAGAGAACAACAGCCAAATAAATATCTTTTACGGGTATGTTGTATGTATTGGGCAATTCCTTTCCAGAGTAAAAACAAAATCCTGCCATTCCTATGTTCTTTGTCGATACAAGCCCTCCCCAATTCGATAGATTTTTTTAAAACTTTTTTACCCAGTTGGTTTAACATAAATTCATTGGCTGAGTAAAAACCAATTCCCTTTCTGGCACTTTCAAATGTCTGCAAGCGGTAGGTACCTATTATTTTATTTGTTGCTTTTTCAATAACAAGCAGATGGTGGCATTGCTTATCAAAGTCGTCTTCATCCCTTAAAGTTTGATATGATGAATCAAGGCCTTCATGCAGTTCAAGATTAAAAACATTAAAACGTAATTTTAGAGCTTCATCAATTTCAACAGGATTTTCTGCAAGTTTTACTACATATTTTTTATCGGATATATGTATAAAATTGCCTTGAGCCAGGTTATATCCGG
>CAZBCB010000092.1:0-9176 GCA_964489905.1 uncultured Bacteroidales bacterium | reverse complement strand
ATATTTCAGGGAATTTGCAGAAGCTAACCAGCAATCAATAACCTGCATAAGATAGTCAGTGACCTGTGATTCATTATACAGCATGCGATATCAGAAATCAGGCCTATTATTTGCCATTAATAAGGTAATTAAGCTGAAAAAAAAATGAGCTATTTTTTCTGTTTTAAGCCTTTTTTAGCGTGAATGAAAACATGGTTCCTTCATCTAATTTACTTGAAACATTTATTGTCTGATTATGGGCTTCAAGAATATGTTTTACAATAGATAAGCCAAGTCCGGTTCCTCCCATATCGCGTGAACGGCTTTTGTCTGCCCGGTAAAAACGCTCAAAAATACGGGGAAGATCATGTTCGGAAATCCCGATACCGTTATCCTGAATTTCAACCAGCAAATGTTCCCCTATATCGATAAAATTAACAATTGTAGTTCCGTTTTCCTTTCCGTACTTTATTGAATTGACTATTAGATTGTTAATAGCTTCAAGCATTAACTGGGGGTCGGCAATAACCATAAGGGGTTTATCAAACTTTTTCGCAAATTTCAATGAAATATTTTTTTCTTTCGCTCTGGCTTCATGCATTTCAAAAGACTCTTCAACAAGGCTGACAATATTTGTTTTTTGAAAATTAAGTTTTAGCTCCCCGCTTTCAAGGCGTGAAATAGACTCAAGATCGTTTACAATAGATATCAGACGGTTAAGGCTCTTATCAGCTCTTTTAAGATATTCTGTATTAATTTCGGGGTCATCAAGTCCTCCATCAAGTAATGTTGAAATATATCCCTGTATACTGAAAATAGGGGTTTTGAGCTCGTGTGAAACGTTGCCCAGAAATTCTTTTCTGTATTTTTCAAGTTCCCGAAGCCTGTCAATTTCCTTATTTTTTTTGCGTGCCCAAATCAGCACATCATTCTGAATTGTGGAAACCATATCCCTGTTCCCGATATCATTTATGATTTCTTCGTCTTTTATGTTAAGGTTATAGATGGTCTTGTAAATAGGATTAATTTTACTGATGATAAAATATTTTACAGTAATACGTGAAATAAAGAAGACTATAAGAAAAACCAAAAGAAACAGCACTATTATTCTGACAATGGTTGAAAAGGAGTTACCAATTACAGGATTTAAAAGAATAAGAAAGGCTATAACTGAGGTAACTGACCCTCCCAGTGCAATTATAAATGCTATCTGATCAGGTGACCGAAGTTTCATAAATATTTAAAATTAAATTTTATTTTTTCCAAGCTGTTGTTTTAGGATACGGGCCACATATTTTCCGATAATATCAAATTCGAGGTTTACAACAGTTCCGGGTCTGATCTGATTAAAATTTGTAACCTGATAGGTGTAAGGAATAATAGCCACTTCAAAAGAATGCTCTCTGGAATTCACCACGGTAAGACTCACTCCGTTGACTGCAACAGAACCTTTTTCAACAGTAATATAATCATCACTGGCCGGTTTATAACTAAATGTAAAATACCAGCTTCCTTCTGCCTCCCTGACTTCAGTGCAAACGGCTGTCTGATCAATATGACCCTGAACAATATGGCCATCAAGTCTGCTCTCAAGTTTAACACTGCGTTCGATATTTACCTTATCGCCGGTTTTTAATTGCCCCAGGTTTGATTTCATAAGTGTTTCGCGGACGGCAGTTACTGTATAGGAATCCTCATTTTTTTTAACTACTGTGAGGCAAACCCCATTGTGCGATATACTCTGATCAATTTTAAGCTCGTTAACAAACGAACACGTCAGTGTGATATGCAGGTTGTCTTTTTCTTTTTCAAGTGCCACCACCATTGCTGCTTCTTCAATAATGCCTGAAAACATAGTTTTACTTATTATTTTACAAATTTATTATTTAAAAAATTAGGAAAAAAGTTCAGAAAAGCATTATTTAAGAAAATATCAAACACATTGAAAAAACCGGATTTGTTTTTTTGGGAGTTAAATTTCAAAAAAGGTTGTACTTTTAGGGATATACTTTACTATTATTATTGTTAGTCATGCATTTTGTAACAGGGGCAACGGGTCTTTTAGGTTCACATGTAATTGCTGAGCTTTTAAAGCATGGTGAAAAGGTAAGAGCATTATACCGTTCGGAGCAGAAAAAGAACGATATTTTAAAAACCTTATCGCTTTATTTTACCGATGCTGATGAAATGATGAAAAAAATTGACTGGCATAAAGGTGATGTTCTTGATTACTATACTGTTGTTAATGCACTTGAAAATGTTACCCATGTATATCACACTGCAGCTGTAGTATCAATTGGACAGGCCGGAAAAAAAACAATGATCGATGTAAATGTTAATGGTACAGCCAATATTGTGAATGCATGCCTTGAAAAAGGAAATATCCGCTTATGTCATGTAAGTTCTATAGCTGCGTTAGGGAATGCCTCTGAGGGCGGACTGATAGATGAAAATTGCAAATTAGTGCCTGATAATAATTTATACCCTTATGCCTATAGCAAGTTTAAAGGAGAAATGGAAGTATGGCGTGGCATCCATGAAGGCCTGAACGCCTTTATTATTAATCCGTCAGTTATCCTTGGGCCAGGTATGTGGAATTCAGCAACAGCTGCCATTATTGAACGCATTGATAAGGGCCTGTCTTTTTATCCTGCAGGTGCTGCAGGTTTTGTTGATGCAAGGGATGTTGCCCGTATTATGTATGAATTGATGAAACTGACTGTTTCAGGCGAACGTTTTGTGGTTAATGCAGCGAATATGACCTATAAAGATTTATTCATAATTATAGCCAGAAAGTTAGGCAGGAAGCCTCCGGCTTACAAAGTAAACAGAATACTGGGTGCTTTTGCCGTAATGGCTGATTTTTTTGCATCTGTTTTTTACGGAAGACACAGACAACTATCAATGCAGGCAATAAAAATAGCTTCAGAAACTACTTTGTATTCAAATGAAAAAATTAAGAAATTGCTTCAATATGACTTTATTCCAGTTAAAGAATCAGTAAATTTTATCTGTAAGGTCTATAAAGAAGAAATTCAGGCCATTAACGACTGCGATACCGCCTGAAGATGATATTGTAAACAGCAGTCCAGAAGTATTTAAAATCAGTTAAAAAGGGATTTTTATCATAGGCATCCAGATATTTGATTTCTGATGCCATGATTTCTTCAAGAGTTTTGGGGTTGTCAACGTAAAACGGGGGAACCAGACCGGGTTTGTATTTTATGCGTCTTTCCTGCAGTTCTTTAGTGTAAAGCTCAAAATACTGTCGGCTTAAGGGTCTGACACCAAATAATTTCATCTCTCCTCTGAACAGGTTAACCAGCATGGGGAGCTCATCAAGCCAGAAGGCACGTAATATCTTCCCCAATGTTGAAATCCTGAAGTCATTTTTAAACTTACCGCCTTCTTCGAGACCGGTCTTTTGATACATATATTCCTGTAAATATTCAGCAAAAGGATGCATGGTCCGCATTTTATAAACCTGAATGATTTTGCCGTCTTTGCCGATACGCTCGAGGGCTATAATAGGTCCATAAGTAGGATTAACCGGATATAAAGGTTCTTTAACTTTAATAGCCGTAAAATAAAGATAATTATCCAGAAATATTTCTTCTAGGATATTAAAACCGCATGAATACAGGCGTCCGAAGGTTTCGGCCTTGCTCAGGACACGATTCTGACCCCGGGTCAGAAAAAAGTATATTTTTTTGGTAGGTGCAAATTTCGGAAAAACCCTTTTTATAATAAAATCAAGAGAATAAAACAAATAATTAATAACGGGAGGGAATTTACCCAAAATGCGCTTTTTACGAAGGTCTTTTGTTTCAACGTGGTTAACATATATTCCCCCTACAGGGAGTTTTTCATTAACAGCCTCAAAAAATTTATTCAGATAGCGGATATCATTAATGCGCTCAAGGTTAACAATAGCATCAAAACGCTTTTGCAACTGCATTTCGATATTAAACCTTGAGTTGGTATTGATAATAAGTGTGTTTGGTGAATCAATAGGTGCATAGCGGAAAATAAAATCAAATACCGGTTTGCTTATTTCAAGCAACAGCGTTTCTTCTCTTTTTTGCAGATGCCGGGGAGGCAGGGGTTTTTTTTTCGGAGGTCCTGCAACTACCGTTGGTTCATTAATGTATATTCCGTTAACCAGATTTTTGATGCTGCCGTTTTCATTTCGCACGGGTGCATGAATAAAATAATACAATACTGATCCGAATAAAATTTCTGCCAGCGTGGAAAAAATAATAGTTCCTATTACGATAAACCTGGAGTAATAATCTTCACGGGCGAGGTACATCAGTCCGGCAATCAGGCTGAAGATAATAATGTTGCTTATCAAAACCTGCCTTATGAAAACACTGTGCCTTTCATGACTTGCCAGACGATGCTTGCCGAAAAGCACTGAAATTCCGATCCATATTACAATAAAAATCAGAAAAGATGTAAAATAATTTACATAATAGGAATAATCAGAGCCTGGTTTAATCCAGATACTGAGAAGGAAAGACAACACAACCAGCAATATGTCAGTTAGCAAAACAGCAAACAGATTTATACGCATTTTACCGGGTAAAATAAAATCAATAATAAAAAAATCTAACTAACAAAACAGAAACAAAGGTAATGAAAGCTGAAAAATAAAATATTAAAATATAAAATTACCATTTTAAAGGTTATCCATTAAAATCTGCACTATACGTGAAGCTGTATTACCATCCCACAGTTCAGGGATTTTGCCCTTTTTTGCTTTTCCTGCAAGAATATTATCTACGTATTCCAGTACTTTTTGATAATCTGTGCCCGCAAGATAATTTGTGCCTTTTGTAACAGTAACAGGCCGTTCCGTATTATTTCGTACGGTAATACAGGGAATACCAAGCCACGTGGTTTCTTCCTGTATTCCGCCACTATCAGTAATAACCATTTTTGCATTTTGTGTCAATGCCAGAAAATCGATATAACCAATAGGCTCAGACAATAAAATTTCATTTTTTAAATATTTAAGTAAATTAAATGCCTCAAAGTTCAAACGGGTGCGCGGATGAACCGGAAAAACGATCTGTATTTTGTCTGCCAGCGTATTAAGAAAATTCACAAGTTTCTTTAAGCCATCAATTGTATCTACGTTTCCTGGTCTGTGAAATGTTACCAAAGCATATTCACTTTTTTTCAGTTTTTTTTCATTGATAATATCTGACTTATTGATACGCGGGAGATAATGCAATAAACTGTCAATCATTATATTACCCACAAAGAATACTTTGCTGTCAGGAATACCTTCCTTTTTAAGGTTTTTTAATCCTGAAGGTTCAGATACAAATAAAAAATCAGCAAGTACATCTGTAACTATTCGGTTTATTTCTTCGGGCATTGAACGGTCAAAACTTCGCAGACCCGATTCTACATGTGCAATACGAACACCCATCTTTGAGGCAACTATGCTGCATGCCATGGTTGAGTTTACATCACCCGGTACAATAATTAAATCAGGCTTCTCTGAAAGCAAAACTTTTTCAAATTCCGTCATAATCCGGGCAGTCTGGCCTGCATGTGTTCCTCCTCCAACTCCTAGATAAAAATCGGGGACAGGCAGTTCAAGTTCGTCAAAAAAAATTTTTGACATTTGTTTATCAAAATGCTGGCCAGTATGACATATAAGATGATTAACCTGTGAATTGTATTTAATAAAGACTTTATAAAAAGGAGCTATCTTTATAAAATTGGGCCTTGCACCAACGATTGAAATAATTTTTTTCAATGTTTTAAAAATTTTGAATGCAATTTTATTAATTTTTATATTGAATAAAAATTCTTCTGTCAAATCGTTATCTGACTCTTTTTATTTTTTTACTTTTACATATTTTAGAATATGCTTATGGACCAATATCCTGAAATATATCGTGAGGAAGAAAATGTTGATATAAAAAAATACCTTTTTCTCATATTGCGCAACTGGTGGTGGTTTGCACTTTCTGTATTCATCGCTTTAAGCATTGCTTATATTGTTAACCGTTATTCCGAAAAAGTATTTAAAAACACCTGTTCAATTATTATCGGACAGGAAAGCCCTCAGGTTGGAAGTATTGAAAGCATACTTGATGAACTGACCCGTTTCAGGATTTTGCGTGCAAAGGCTATAGTGCAGAATGAAATTACCGTACTGAAATCATACAGGATGGCACGCACGGCTCTTGAAGAACTGAGCGATTTTGATATCACCTATGTTTCTGTCGGAAGGCGGGGTATTGCTGAAAGCAAAATGTACAAAAAAAGTCCTTTTGTTTTGGTTCCTGATACTTTAAAACCAAATGTATTCGGTCATCCGATTAATATTACCCTTATATCACCTACTCAGTACAGACTTGAAATAGACGACAGGTATCATATTAATGAGCTGATGGAATTTGGCAAACCTTTTAATCATCCCTCATTTAACTTTACCCTTTTTCGCAGGGAAGGTATTGAATTTCCCGACCTGGAACAGGGTCCGAAAAAATATTACTGCACCATCAACAATATTAATGCTATGTCAAACCGTTTCAGCAACGGATTATCCGTTGAGGTTAATGACGAAAAAGGTTCTATTGTTACACTTTCCCTAACCGGTTATGTGCCCGAGCAGATAAGCGATTATCTTAACAAACTGAGTGAAGTATATATCCGCTCAAACCTTGAAGAAAAAAACAGGGTTTCGGTTAATACCATAAAGTTCATTGATGAACAGCTCAGCGGCATTGTTGATTCTCTCGAATCAGCCAGCCTCAGGCTTCAGAATTTCAGATCGGCCAACAAGCTTATTGATCTCAGCAAGGAAGGTAATTTTCTGATGCAGCAGCTCGACCAGCTTCAGTCTGAAAAAGTGGCCATTGACCTTAGTGGCCGTTATTACCGCTATGTGCTTAATTACATTAAAAGCAAAAAAGACTTCAGCGAGGTTGTGGCGCCGTCGGTGGTTGGCATCCAGGACCAGTTGCTAAATAAGCTGGTACAAAATCTGAACGAACTTTATGGCAAAAGAAAAAGTTTGCTGTTCAGCGTACAGGAAAACTCCCCGCAGCTTGCCATGATAAATGCTGAAATTGAAAATGTACGTAATAATTTGCAGGAAAATATCACCAATCTTATCGCTAACAATGATCTTTCGGTAAAAAGCATCAATGACCGGCTGGGTAAAATTGAAAACGAAATGCAGAAACTGCCTTTTACTGAAAGGCAGTTGATTAATATACAGCGCAAGTTTAATATTAATGATCAGATTTATACCTTTTTACTTCAGAAACGTGCCGAAGCTGGCATAGCCAAGGCTTCGAACACAGCTACCCATAAAATACTTGATATTGCCAGACCTGAAAATGCGCAGATGATAAAGCCAAAAACCTCAAGAAATTATATGATGGCATTGATTATTGGTGTTTTAATTCCTCTGATTTTTATTGTACTTATTGAATATTTCAATGACAAAGTGGTTGACCGTAAGGATATTGAACAAAAAACTGACGTTCCTATCCTTGGAGCCATTGGCCATAACCTTAAGAAAACGGAATTGCCTACTTTCGATAATCCCAAAACATCCCTTACGGAATCCTTCAGGTCATTGCGGACAAACCTTCAGTATTTTCTGAAAGAACAGGGGCAAAAGACCATCGTTGTTTCTTCAACTATCAGTGGAGAAGGCAAAACTTTCTGTGCGGTTAATCTTGCAGCCATTAATGCCATGGCCGGTAAAAAAACCCTGCTGCTTGGCCTGGATTTACGAAAACCAAAGATTCACCGTATATTTAAGATTTCAAATGAAACAGGTCTCAGCACTTACCTGATTGGGAAGACAACACCTGAAGATGTTATTCATCCAACCAGAGTAGATAATTTATGGGCAATTAATGCCGGGCCTGTCCCTCCCAATCCGGCCGAGCTGATTGGTTCTGATGCTATGGCTGCATTTCTGAAATATATCAAAAAGCAATTTGAAATTATTATCATTGATACTCCTCCCATAGCCATTGTAACTGATGCTCTTTTACTGAAGGAGTTTGTTGATATGTACGTATTTGTTATCCGCCATGGTTATTCAGGTAAGAATGTCCTGCAGCTTGTTGATGACCTGTATCATAAAAAAGATATGAAAAATCTCTGCCTTCTTGTTAATGACGTACAGGTTAAAGGTTATTATGGTTACAGTTCAGGTTACGGGTATGGTTACGGCTATGGTTATGGTTACGGCTATGGCTATACATCAACAGGATATTATGAAGATGAGGAATTGCCGGCCAGAGGTTTTATGAGCAGATTAATGAATTTCCGGAAAAGAAAATAAGGTATTTTAATTGGTTAATTGTAATGCTTCTTTCATTAGTTCCCAGATGGTATGCCGTTTACACCCGGTCGAGGGCAGAAAAAAAGTCGCTGAAGAATTCCGCAAACAGAAAATTGAGCATTACCTTCCGCTATATAAAACCATAAGACAATGGAGTGACCGCAAAAAGCGGGTTGAACTGCCGCTTATAAGGTCGTATGTTTTTGTAAGGATAAACAGGAAAAATTATATGAAGGTTTTAAAAACACAACATGTAGTTAAAGTTGTTCATTTTTTAGGAAAGCCGGTACCTATTCCGGAATGGCAAATTAAAAACCTTATGATACTTATGGGAGCCCAGGCTGAAGTCTCAGTTACTGATCTTAAAAACTATGAAAAAGGTGATGAAGTAATTATTAAAAACGGAATTTTACAGGGACTAAGAGGGTCAATCATTAAAATTAAAGGAAAGCAGAAATTACTGATTACAGTGAGTGCTTTAAATTTTAATATTGTTACTGATATAAATGCCATTCTGGTTGAGAAAATCAATTCTGTAAGCACACATGTATCGGGTTAGCAGAAAAAATAAAACGGGAGTGGTCAATAGAAACATAATCCATATATTTAAACATATTGTTTCTGTTGACTTCCTCGTCTTATCAAAATCTTTCATTACGAATTATTCAATAGATACAGTAATGTTGATTATTTGAGGGTAATCATCCCGATTAATCGGGATAGGCTTATTTTGAAATTGTATGAAGCATTTTGAAAAAAAATGCTGAATAACAAATTTTTATCGATTATGCATTATTAATGTGTAATTTCCTTTAAAAATAATATTTCAAATGCAAACTTGAATAATAAAATCTAAATTTCCTCTACG